>JANEMG010000351.1 GCA_024511045.1 Gammaproteobacteria bacterium
GTTATTGAGCCTTGCAAAACGGGAGGAGACCATATATGGAGACTTGGATGTCCCAAAATCTATCACGAGGTAGCGACACGCTTGCGCGGTGCTGATGATCTGTGCATAAAAATCCTGCGGCAGTTGCGGCGCGGCAATGGCTTCGGGAAGATCCAGGGCCTTCAATTGCTCCTCGGGAAGGACATCGTCCTCCAGCAATGCATAGAGGTGGTTGAATTGCAGCATCCAGTTCTTCCAGGTGTCATAGGCGCGCATGAAATAACGAAAGATGTCCTCCTGCAGCTGCCGGTCGGTCTGCGGCACATCCAGCAGATCGGGTTTGTAGTCGGCGGCGCCTACCGCCAGCAGCAGCCGCAGCCGGACACCGGCCGGCTGGCGCAGATCGACGACCCGCCGCGGCAGATGCCGGGCGATCAGTTCCGGAACGGCAGATTCAGGCACGGCCACCATGTCCACGCCCAGATGCCGGGACAGCCAGGTGACTCCCGGCGTGGTGCCGGCAATGTCGGTCAACAACTGCTGCGGCAGTTCGCCCGCCGCGGGCAGGAAATCCAGGCGCAGATTGTCCTGCAGATATTCCGCCGGCGTGGTGTCGTCGGTAATCTCCTCATCCGCCCTCAGCAGCAGACGCCGAAAGGCTTCGGAAACCTGCCCCAGCAGCACGCGGTAGCCGCTGTTGCGCACCGCCAGATAGCGGCCGCAGGCTTCTGAGAACCAGCGCACGGCGTAATGCGGCTCCTCCCCCAGTTCCATGGCCGGCACCAGGGTGATGGCCAGAAGACCCAGCGGCACGGCATTCTGCATGCCCTGCAGAAACGCCGCATCGACATGATTGGCCGCCACCCAGTTCTCCAGAAGCTCCCGGGGACTGGACGTGACAACTGCCGTATCGATGCTCAGACGCTGCAGGCCCAGGCTGCCGACCACCAGCCGCCGAGCATCCCGGGTGGGATCGAATTCCTGGCGCTGGCAGGGGTCGATGTCAGGATCGGCATCGACATAGCGGCTGGCGCGGCGCAGGGTCAGGTAATACAGGCCTGCGACGCTGGCGGCATGGGTTTCCGCCAGATAGTCCTCAATCAGCGTCGACCAGGTTTCCCGCAGCGGGTAGTACAGGCCCAGCGTCTGGCCGTTGCCGGCCACGGCCAGCCCGGGGTTGATGGTGAAACCCTCCCCGGCAGCGTCCGGGCTGACAGTGCGGACCTGCAGCCCGTGCACGATCCCCGGTTCGACAGCACCCAGCAATGGCGCCAGGCGTCTGTCCACATAGGCCTGCTGGCGATCGAATTCCTCTTCCCCCAGATGCCGCCCGGCAAACAGATTCAGACGCTGCAGATCGTCGTGACTGGGAATGACGTCCGTGAGAATAATTTCGTTCATGGCTCTTGCCTCTTCAGTTGGCATCTATAAACACCCATCCATGGGATGTTCAAGACAAGAAAACAGCAAATGCGATTGGCTGCTTTCTTCATAATCAATGGCTTGTCCCGGCTTCAATCGGGCGAGCTGGCGGACCAGGCGCTGATCAATCCGGCATCGAGCCCGAATGCGCTGCCGATATCGGTGACGACATTTCCTGTAGATGCGTCGATCTGTCCGGCAGTGAGCTGCACCAGGAATGCCGGCAGCTGTCCAGCCCTGGCCAGGGACAGCAGCGTCTGCCAGAGCAGCGCATCGTAGCCGCGCTCGATGCGCAGCAGGACATCCATGCACTGCAGCACGACCAGCGCATCACTGCCGAATTCCGTCTCCAGATCCGCCAGCGCATTCTCGCCATCCGGGGTCGTCGGGCTGCGCAGTTCCGCCAGACGGCTGAAATTGACCCGGTTCAACAGCACGCCGTCCTCGTCCTGCAGCAAACCGGCATCCGCCGGCGAGGGCAGCAGCACTTCCTCTTCGGATGGCGATGGCAGACTGACGCCCTGCGCCAGCACGATGCCCCTGATGCCGGTCTCCGCGGCACGCAGGGGCCGGCGGATGTACAGCAGATCCTGCTCCTGCACCTCGTCCCAGATCGCCTGCCAGGTCGCCGCATCGGTGTCGAGGTTATGCACGGGGCGCCGTGGGCGCAGCCTGAGACGCAGCAGGTCCATGACCGGCGGGCGCCTGCTCTGCTGGTCGGCGGGACGTTCCAGACGCTGCGCATAGCGCCCATAGCTGGCATTGGACAAGGGCGCCAGCACGACGATATCCACGGGATCCTGCAGGGACAGATCGATGGGCTGCAGCAGCATCGCCTCTTCCCGGATCAGTTGCAGATCCGAGAAACGCAGCGGCGCGGCCCAGACATTGAAGTTTTCCGGAAAAAATCCCTGTCTGCCAGTGACCGGGTCGATACTCTGTTTGGGCAGGGAGCCCGCGGGCGGCAGCACCCGAAAGTAATCCACGGCGGCGAATTCCCCCCCCAGGGAGCCGGCATTGCGCAGGGCCATGACATCCTGGAACAACGCCTGGTAATGCCGGTACAGATCGCGCTGCAGATCGCCGGGCTGCGACAGCGTGCGCAAGGGCTGGCGCAGCAGTTCGGCATCCAGCCACTGCGGCCGGTCGCCGCTGATCGCCAGTACGCCCAGGGCCACCGCATCCTCGGGAACGCTGCCGCCGGCACTGTTGTCCCCCAGGAATTCCCGGATCAGCGCGGCCCTGAGATTCAGCGGATTCTGCTGCGCCAGAGGCTGTGGCAGCGGCACCAGCCCCAGCTGCACGCCCTCACTGATGACATCGTACTGAAAATCACGCTTCTCTCCGAGATCGGTGGGAAACACCTCGGCAATGTCACTGCCGACTTCGGCATAGTTCAACACCACTGCATACAGACCACGCAAGCGTGTCGCTACCTCGTGATAGATTTTGGGACATCCAAGTCTCCAAAATCGACTCGCCAACGCGACAACCATTATTGCCCCGGCCGTCCTGCGTCCGTGCCGCTTCGCCAACATCCT
>JANEMG010000352.1 GCA_024511045.1 Gammaproteobacteria bacterium
CGTAAAAAGTGCAGAAAGTGGCGTATCTTGGGGTGAGATTTTTTTTCAGCAGCTGTCCCGCCACTTCCTGTACCAGCATCCCTGATACGCGAACGATGCCCACTCCTCCTTTCCCGGGAGGAGTGGCGATCGCTGCAATGGTGTCCTGGCTATGTAGAATATCCATGCCTGACCTCGATGATCAACGGGCAACGAGGCATCGTGGATGCATACCCTGCCGGCAGCAACAGCAAGCCGATGCTATGCCTTTTCGCCGGCTTCAATCTTCCTGGTAATGTACCACTGCTGAATGATGGACAGGGTATTGTTGACCACCCAGTACAACACCAGACCGGCCGGGAAGAACATGAAGAACACCGTGAAGACGATGGGAAACATCTTCATCACTTTCGCCTGCACCGGATCGATGGGTGCGGGGTTCAGGCTCTGCTGGATCTTCATGGTGATGCCCATCAGTACCGGCAGCACGAAATAGGGGTCCATTGCCGACAGATCCTGAATCCATAGAATGAAAGGCGCCTGGCGCAATTCGACGGTTTCGATCAGTACCCAGTACAGGGAGATAAACACCGGTATCTGCACCAGAATCGGAAAGCATCCCCCCAGCGGGTTGACCTTTTCCTTCTTGTACATGGCCATCATTTCCGTGTTGAAGCGCTGACGGTCATCGGCAAAACGTTCCTGCAGCTGTTTCAGGCGCGGCTGGATCTTGCGCATCTTCGCCATGGATTTGTAGCTGGCTTCTGACAGCTTGAAGAACAACAGCTTGATGCACAGGGTGACGCCGATAATGGCGAAACCCCAGTTCCCGACCAGGGAATGAATCTTGTTCAGCAGCCAGAAAATGGGTTTGCCAATGAAGGTCAGCCAGCTGTAGTCCACGGTCAGTTCCAGGCCCGGCGCTATTTTCTCCATGACCGGCTGCAGCTTGGGACCGACGAACATGCGCATCGCCAGCGTTGTCTCACTGTCAGGCTGGACCGTTTTCAGTGGTGAATAATAGCCGATCACATAGCGGGATTCCGGCAGTTTTTTGGTATAGAAATGATTCTCTTCATCCGCCGGCGGGATGGTGGCCGCGGCAAAATAATGCTGAATCATCGCAACCCAGCCACCCTTCGTTGTGATATTCAGGTTTTCATCTTCCATGTCATCGAAGCTGATTTTTTGATATTTATCCTCTTCGGTATAGACAACGCCGCCTGCATAGGTTCTGATGAAGGTGCTGCCGCTTTCGTCTGAATAGGGCTTGCGCAGCAACTGGCTGTATTGTCTTCCCCGCCAAACTTCTCCGGTAGCATTGATCACCTGCTGCTGCACTTCGATCAGATAGCTGCCCCGGGTGAAAACATAGGTTTTCCTGACCTGCAGTCCCTGTCCGTCACTCCAGGTCAATGGCACCCGCAGAATGTTCAGTTCCTCGGACAATTGATAGTTTTCCTGCGGGGCAGTAAAGACCGTATGATGGTCGGCTGCCGCTCTGGATCCACTTGCCGCAAGCAAGCCATTTTGTCCAAGAAACAATTTTTCTTCGCTGCTGTCGAACAGCTTTACCACGACATCCGGATTGTCCTTCTCGACAGGGTATTTCAACAGATACAGATTGCGCAGCGTTCCACCACGGGTATCGATTTCCAGTTTGTAGACATCTGTCGTTACCGAGATGACCTTGTCGGCATGGACTTCCAGGCTGGGTACTGAAGATGGCTCTGCAGCCGGCTCCGCCTGTTCCGCTCTCTGCTGCCCATCTGTGATACTGCCGGCTACCGGCAAATCTTCCTTGATTTCCGTGACGCTGGGTGTTTCGGTGCTGGTTGCTGCAATTTCGGGCTTCGGCCCATAGTCCTGCTGCCATGCCTGCCAAAGCATAACCAGAATCATTGACAACACGACAATCAGTACAAACCTAATATTATCCATTCTTATTTACCAATTTTTTTTGGAACAGGGTCGATGCCGCCCTCATGGAAGGGCTGACACTTCAGTAATCTTTTCAGGGTGAGAAATGTGCCAGTAAAAACGCCGTGGACCTGCAGCGCTTCGATTGCATAGCTGGAACAGCTTGGATAAAAACGACAGTGATTTCCAAGCATGGGACTGATAAAGTACTTGTAAAATCTAAGCAGTGCTATGAGTATATACCGCATCGGTCTGCCAATTTCTGCCAATGCCTTTCCAGGGAGCTTCTCAACAATTCCTGTGCTGCTTTCCCCGCATCCCTGCGAGCAAGCACGACGATATCCAGACTGTCCAGCTGATGCCGCCGCAATCTGAAACTCTCCCTTATCGTGCGCTTGATACGATTCCTGGCAACGGCCCGGGCGATTTGCTTTTTGGCAATGGCCAGCCCCAGACGTGGATGCTGCAAGTGATTGTTGACGGCCAGAACGGTAAAAAATTTATCCGTTGTCCTGACCGGATTGTCGAACACCCTTTTGTAATCGGCCGCCCTGATTAATCTCAGCTGTGAGGGAAATCTGAAATCTTGATTGCTGATGATCTTATACAGTCAACTGAGCACGCCCTTTGGCTCGCCGGGCATTGATCACTTTACGACCACCCTTGGTGCTCATTCTGGCACGAAAACCATGGGTGCGTGCACGCTTAATTTTACTAGGCTGATAGGTTCTTTTCATTTGCTGGAAATCCCATTAATAAGTCGTTGCCACAAAAAACGGATAAAAAAGATTTGGGATGATAGAATAAACAGCCCATATATGTCAATTGCTGGTTTGTTTTGCCGGTTCCCTGTCGATGCCTGGTTGTGGCAATTTTTCGCTGTTTTCCGATAGAATTGACACCAGGAAAAGCGGCCCTTGTCGAAAACTGAAGTTTCCCAGAAATTATTCAAGCCACCATGCGCAGCAGCACAGTGACCAGAGAATTTCCGGGGGGATTGCCGGGTTTGGGGCAAACCCTGGCAAAATTCTCATCCAAAGC
>JANEMG010000353.1 GCA_024511045.1 Gammaproteobacteria bacterium
CTGGCGCGCAACAACCGCAGCACGGTGCTGGCGATTCTGGTCAGCGCCATGATGATCAGCGCGGCGCTGCTGCTCAGGTAGTATCGACCACGGTCGACTTACGGCGGGATGACGGGGGGGGCTTCAGCTCTTCTCTGGAAGGGTCTCGGCAAGGATGTGATTGCCTTCGATGCGCTCCAGCCGAGCTGGCAGGATCTTGTTGGTGAGGGGGCTTTCGCCGCTGACCAGTGTCGCGACGCGCAGATAATTGGGCGTATAGCCATAGACTTTCAATTGCTCATTGGCCATGGGTTCGGTGTGGCCTTCCCAGAGTACCGGAAATTCCTGTCCCAGAAACCGGGCAAAGTTCTGCTGGCGCATGCTTTCGGCGATGCCGTGCAATTGCTGGCTGCGCTGTTTCTTGATGTGCCTTGGAACCTGCCCCGGCAGCGTGGCAGCCTTGGTGCCGCTGCGTGGTGAATAGCTGAAAATGTGCAGGTGGCCGAAGCCGGTCTGCTCGATGAAGGCCAGGCTTTCCCGCCATTCCTGTTCGGTTTCGCCGGGAAAGCCGACGATGATGTCGGTGGTCAGGTTGAAATGCGCGATCTGGCTCCTGGCGGCTTCGACGATGCGGGCAAAATCGCTGGTCTTGCAGCGCCGGGCCATGCGCCGCAGCACCGAATCGGAGCCGTTTTGCAGGGGCAGGTGCAGGTGCGGCATCAGTCGGGCATTGTCGAACAGCTGAAAGAAATCCTCGGGCAGGTCCCAGGGCTCCAGCGATCCCAGGCGCAGGCGCGGGATGTCGGTATCTGCCAGAACCGCCTGCAACAGCTGACTGAGATTGCTGTTCAGTTCGGTTCCGTAGCCGCCCAGATGCACCCCGGTCAGTATGACCTCCTGTACCCCTCCCTGATGCAGGCTGTTGATTTCATCGATCACGGCCTTTATCGGCCGGCTGCTCTCCGCGCCGCGCGCCACGGTGACGATGCAGAAGGTGCAGCGGTAGCGGCAGCCGTCCTGGACCTTGACGAATGCCCGTTGCCGGCCGCGGTTGAACAGGGAGATTTCCCCGGCTTCGGTCGCCATGGCCGGCATGCTGGCGGCATCCAGTTCTGACAACGCGAGGCTGACCAGTCTGTCCTTGTCCCGGTTGCCGACCACCAGGTCGACGCCCATGGCTTCCGCCGCCTGCTCCGGATTCAGTGTCGCATAACAGCCGCTGACGATCAGCTTGGCCGCCGGGTTGTCCCGATGGATGCGGCGGATCAGCTGCCGGGATTTGCGCACCGCTTCCTGGGTGACCGCGCAGGAGTTGAGGACGATCAGGTCGGCATCCTGCTGCTGGCGGGTGATCCGGCATCCTGCTTGCTGAAAGCCCTGCGCCCAGTTCTCCAGTTCCGCCTCGTTGAGGCGGCAGCCCAATGTCTTGAGATGTACCTGCATGATTATCCGAAAAACCAGTAAGCGATCACGATGGCGGCGGTGATGCCGGCAAAATCTGCTATTATCCCACAAGCGGCGGCATGGCGGATATTTTTGATGCCCACCGCGCCAAAATACACGGCCAGCACATAGAAGGTGGTCTCGGTGCTGCCCTGGACGATGGATGACAGGCGTCCGGCGAAGGAATCCGCACCCATGGCGCGCATGGTTTCCACCATCATGGCCCGGGCGCCGCTGCCACTGAAGGGTTTCATCAATGCCGTGGGCAGGGCGTCGATGAAGCGGTCATCCAGCGCCAGCATTCGGACCAGATCACGGAGCAGATCGGTGATGATCTCCAGTGCCCCGCTGGCCCGGAAGACACCGATCGCGACCAGCATTGCGACCAGGTAGGGTATGATCGTCACGGCGGTCTGGAAGCCCTCCCTGGCGCCGTCGATGAAAGCTTCGTAGGCATTGATGCGTTTGTGGATAGCGCCGATGATGAAAGCCGCCACCAGGGAAAACAGGATCAGGTTGCTGAGCAGCGCCGACTGCAGCAGCATCTGCTGCTGGGAGAGGTTCGCGAAATAAAACAGCAGACTACCCACCAGCAGGCTGAAACCGGCCAGATAGCCGAGTATGACCCTGTCCAGCAGATTGATGCACTGCACCACGGCGACGGCCAGCAGGCCGATCAGTGTCGACATATAGGTGGCGATCAGGATCGGAATGAAGACATCGGTGGGATTGGCCGCACCCAGTTGCGCCCGGTAGGTGAAAATGGTCACCGGGAACAGCGTCACGGCCGAGGTGTTGATCACCAGAAACAGGATTTGTGCATTGCTGGCCGTCTCTTTGTCGGGATTCAGCGTCTGCAGTTCCTGCATGGCCTTGATGCCCAGCGGCGTGGCGGCATTGTCCAGGCCCAGGGCATTGGCGGAGATGTTCATGACCATGGCGCCCAGGGCAGGGTGGTTTCTGGGGACTTCGGGCATCAGCCGGGCGAACAGCGGCGTCAGGCTGCGGGTCAACAACTGCATGAAGCCGCTGCGTTCGCCGATGCGCATGATGCCCAGCCACAACGCCAGGACGCCGGTCAGGCCCAGGGAAATTTCGAAGGCGGATCTTGCCAGGCTGAACATGGCGCTCATGATCTGCGTGAAAATCTGCTGGTCGCCCAGCACCAGCAGTTTGAACAGCGCGGTGACGAAGGCGGCAAGAAAAAAGAACACCCAGATGATATTTAGCACGAGGAAGATTGGCGCAATTGACGACTGTGAAGCCGTTCATTCTACTGGCTAAGACCTTTTTCGGCAAAGCTGAGGGAGTATTGGCAGCAATTCTGAATGTGGCAAATGAGAATTGCTGGTCATTATTGGACAGGATAGACAGGATGGCGCAGGATTTACAGGATTGTTCTATACCGTTGGCAAATCATAATTTAGCAAAACAGTAGCACCAGAAAATGCCGTAAGCATTTGTTAATATGTGATATGTTTCTATTAGCCGGCTGTTTCTGGCTGCTAAATTTTC
>JANEMG010000037.1 GCA_024511045.1 Gammaproteobacteria bacterium
ATCGGGTACAACCCCCGAACAGTGCAAAGAACAGGGATTGCATGCAGCATTTTCCAGCATTTTCCCCATTGAAAGTCATTCGGGATATGCTGTCCTGGAATATGTGCGTTATCGCCTCGGTGAACCAACGTTCGATGTAAGGGAATGTCAGCAGCGCGGCGTGACCTACGCAGCGCCCCTGAAGGTATTGGTCCGGCTGGTCATCTATGACAAAGACGCGCCGGCCAATGCCAGGGTGGTCAAGGATATCCGTGAGCAGGAAGTCTATATGGGCGAACTGCCGCTGATGACCGACAACGGCACTTTCGTCATCAATGGCACCGAACGGGTGATTGTATCGCAATTGCACCGTTCGCCCGGGGTGTTCTTCGATCATGACAAAGGCAAGACCCATTCTTCGGGAAAACTGCTGTTCAACGCTCGTGTCATACCCTATCGAGGTTCCTGGCTGGATTTTGAATTCGACCACAAGGACAGTGTGTTCGTCAGGATCGACAGACGGCGCAAGATTCCGGCAACGATTTTGCTACGGGCGCTCGGTTACGACGATGAACAGATTATCGAAAGCTTCTTCGAGACCAATCGTTTCACGATAGGTCCCGAACGATGCATCTTTCATGTTATTCCGGAACGTCTGCGCGGCGATATCGCCACCTTTGACATACAGCATCAGGGAGAGATCATCGTCGAGGAGGGGCGCCGGATCACCGCCAAGCACATCCGGCAGATGACCAAACTCGGAATACAGGAAATCGAGGTGCCCAGAGCCTATCTGGAGGGCAAGATCCTGGCGCGTAATCTGGTCGATGAGAGCACCGGCGAAATGCTGGCCAAGGCCAATGACGAGATTACCGAGGAACTGCTGGAAAAAATTATCGGCAGCGGCATAACAGAGATCGAAACGCTGTTCGTCAACGATCTCGACAGAGGACCTTACATTTCCAATACGCTGAAGATCGACACCACCGGCAACAGGCTGGAAGCGCTGGTGGAGATTTATCGCATGATGCGTCCAGGCGAACCGCCAACCAAGGAGGCGGCGGAAAACCTTTTCGAGAACCTGTTTTTCACCCCTGATCGCTATGACTTGTCGACGGTGGGCAGAATGAAATTCAATCGCCGCCTGGGACGTGAGGAAATCACCGGCGAGGGCGTGCTGAATAAGGAAGATATCATTGCCGTCTTGAAGGAGTTGATCAATATCCGCAATGGCAATGGCGTCGTGGACGATATCGATCATCTGGGCAACCGCCGTGTGCGCTCCGTTGGCGAAATGATCGAAAACCAGTTCCGGGTCGGGTTGGTGCGCGTGGAAAGGGCCGTCAAAGAGCGGCTGACGCTGGCCGATTCGGAAGGACTGATGCCACAGGAAATTATCAATGCCAAGCCGGTTTCCGCGGCAGTAAAAGAATTCTTCGGGTCCAGCCAGTTGTCGCAATTCATGGACCAGAACAATCCACTTTCCCAGGTCACGCACAAGCGGCGTGTCTCGGCTCTGGGGCCGGGAGGTCTTGCCAGGGAAAGGGCAGGATTCGAGGTCAGGGACGTGCATACCACGCATTATGGCAGGGTCTGTCCCATCGAAACCCCGGAAGGGCCCAATATCGGGCTGATCAATTCCCTGTCCGTGTACGCGCGCACCAATGAATATGGCTTTCTGGAGACGCCTTACCGGAGGGTCATCGATGGTCGGGTGACCGATGAGGTCAATTATCTTTCTGCGATCGACGATGGCGAATTTGTCATCGCCCAGGCCAGTGTTTCGGTCGACGAAAAGGGTAAATTGAAAGAAGGCCTGGTGTCCTGCCGCTACAGGGATGAATTCACCCTGGCTGATTCATCCACGGTGCAATACATGGATGTTTCCTCCAAGCAGATCGTTTCCGTGGCCGCTTCCATCATTCCCTTTCTGGAGCACGATGATGCCAACCGGGCGTTGATGGGCTCCAATATGCAGCGTCAGGCTGTTCCGACGCTGCGCGCGGAAAAACCGTTGGTCGGGACCGGCATGGAGAGGACCGTTGCCAAGGATTCCGGTGTCACCGTAGTTGCCAAACGCGGCGGGGTCATCGAATCTGTGGATGCCAGCCGTATCGTGGTGCGGGTCAATGAGTCAGAAACCGAAGCGGGCAGCGCCGGCGTCGATATCTACAGTCTGATCAAGTACACCCGTTCCAATCAAAACACCTGCATCAACCAGAAGCCCCTGGTAAACCGTGGCGATGTGGTCAGCAGGGGCGATATCCTGGCAGACGGTCCGTCGACGGACCTTGGCGAACTGGCGCTGGGGCAGAATATGCTGGTGGCCTTCATGCCCTGGAATGGCTACAACTTCGAGGATTCCATCCTGGTGTCGGAACGCGTGGTGAAGGAAGATCGCTTCACCACCATTCATATCGAAGAAAAGACCTGTGTGGCACGGGATACCAAGCACAGCCCGGAAGAGATTACCGCGGATATTCCCAATGTCAGCGAGGAGGCGCTTTCCAAGCTCGATGAGTCGGGTATCGTCTATGTCGGTGCGGAGGTGAAAGGCGGGGATATTCTGGTCGGCAAGGTGACACCCAAGGGTGAATCCCAACTGACGCCCGAAGAAAAACTGCTGCGTGCCATTTTTGGCGAGAAGGCGGCTGACGTCAAGGACACGTCGTTGCGTGTGACGGCCGGCGTGACTGCGACGGTCATCGATGTGCAGATCTTCACACGGGATGGCGTCGCCAAGGACAAACGTGCGCTGGAAATCGAAGAGGAAGAGATCAAGCGCTATCGCAAGGATCTCGACGAGCAGTTGAAGATCGTCGAAGAGGATATCTTTTCCCGGGCCGGGAAAATGCTGATTGGCGGCAAAGCCGTCTCCGGGCCGGAAAATCTGGCGAAAGGCACCGTGATCACGCAATCCTATCTGGATGGCTTGAAACATTCCGACTGGCTCAAGATCCGCATGGAAGACGAAGACATCAATGTGCATCTGGAAGCCATTGCCGAACAGATCGAGCAGCAGCGCAAGGACTTCGAGGAGAAATTCGAAAACAAAAGGAAAAAAATCACCATGGGTGATGATCTGGCTCCTGGCGTGCTGAAGATGGTGAAGATCTATCTGGCCGTGAAAAGACGCATTCAGCCTGGCGATAAAATGGCCGGCCGGCACGGCAACAAAGGGGTTATTTCACAGATCGTACCCGTGGAGGACATGCCCTATATGGCTGATGGTACGCCTGTGGATATCGTGTTGAATCCGCTGGGTGTGCCGTCGCGGATGAACGTTGGCCAGGTGTTGGAAACCCATCTGGGCTGGGCGGCAAAAGGCCTGGGCATCAAGATTGGTAAAATGCTCGAAGCACAGGCGAAAATAGCGGAGATCAAAGACTTCCTTGGAAAAATATACAACAGCAGCGGGCAGACCGAGGATCTGGATGCGCTGTCCGACAAGGAAATCGTCGAGCTGGCCTTCAATCTGGTGGATGGTGTGCCCATGGCGACGCCGGTATTCGATGGGGCATCAGAGGAAGAGATCCGCACTATGCTGCAGCTTGCCGATCTTCCCGAGCACGGACAGATCACCCTTTACGATGGCCTGACCGGCGAGCAGTTCGAACGTGAAGTGACCGTTGGTTACATGTACATGCTGAAACTCAACCATCTGGTCGACGACAAGATGCATGCGCGTTCCACGGGGCCATACAGTCTGGTGACCCAGCAGCCTCTGGGCGGCAAGGCGCAGTTCGGCGGGCAGCGCTTTGGGGAAATGGAGGTCTGGGCTCTGGAAGCCTACGGGGCGGCCTACACGCTGCAGGAAATGCTGACTGTCAAATCCGATGACGTGACGGGAAGGACCAGAATGTATAAAAATATTGTCGATGGTGATCACCGAATGGAGGCCGGCATGCCGGAGTCGTTCAATGTGCTGATCAAGGAAATTCGCGCCCTGGCTATCAATATCGAATTGGAGCAGGATTGATTCGGGGGGATCTGGTCTGTACTGTCTGCACTGCAGCTACAGCATGGTGACGCATATTGTCGCGGCACAACGGTTGGCGGCATGATCGGTTGAAATGCAAGGGGCATGATTTTCGGAGAAAAACATTTTTCCAGGGTCATGCCGCTGATTTGAACCGGAATACAACATAGAGGGCAAGCTCTTGAGAGATCTATTAAATTTTTTAAAACGTCAAGGTCGTTCTGAAGATTTCGATGCCATACGGATTGGTCTGGCATCACCGGATATGATTCGTTCCTGGTCCTTTGGCGAGGTGAAGAAGCCGGAAACGATCAACTACCGGACTTTCAAGCCGGAACGGGACGGTCTGTTTTGCGCAAAAATATTTGGTCCGGTCAGTGATTACGAGTGCCTGTGCGGCAAATATAAAAGATTGAAGCATCGCGGCGTGATTTGTGAGAAGTGCGGCGTGGAGGTGACGCTGTCGAAAGTGCGTCGTGAGCGCATGGGGCATATCGAACTGGCCAGCCCGGTTGCCCATATCTGGTTTCTCAAGTCGCTGCCTTCCAGAATCGCCCTGCTGCTGGATATGACGCTGCGGGAAATTGAAAGGGTTCTGTATTTTGAATCCTATGTCGTGATCGACCCGGGCATGACCACCCTGGAGAAGGGACAACTGCTCACCGATGAAGAATATCTGGAAGCTGTGGAACAGCATGGCGACGAGTTTGTCGCGAAAATGGGGGCCGAAGCGGTCTACGATCTGCTCAAATCGATCGATTTACAGGCGGAAATCGATGTGTTGCGGGAAGAGATACAGGCCACCAATTCCGATACCAAAATAAAGAAATTCAGCAAGCGTCTGAAGGTTCTGGATGCCTTGCTGAACTCCGACAACCGTCCAGAATGGATGATCATGAAAGTGCTCCCGGTGTTGCCGCCGGAACTGCGTCCTCTGGTGCCCCTGGATGGCGGACGTTTTGCGACATCCGATTTGAACGATCTGTATCGCCGGGTGATCAATCGCAACAACCGCCTGAACCGGCTGCTGGACCTGAATGCGCCGGACATCATCGTGCGCAACGAAAAGCGCATGCTCCAGGAATCGGTGGATGCCCTGCTGGACAATGGCCGGCGTGGACGGGCGATAACCGGCACCAACCGCAGACCGTTGAAGTCCCTGGCCGAGGTTATCAAGGGCAAGCAAGGACGCTTCCGGCAGAATCTACTGGGCAAGCGTGTGGATTATTCCGGGCGTTCGGTGATCGTCGTCGGCCCGACCCTGCGTCTGCATCAATGCGGTTTGCCGAAAAAAATGGCGCTGGAGCTGTTCAAGCCGTTCATTTTCAGCAAGTTGCAGCTCAGAGGCGTGGCGACCACCATCAAAGCCGCGAAGAAGGCGGTGGAAAGGGAAGGTCCGGAAGTCTGGGACATCCTGGAAGAAGTGATTCGCGAGCATCCGGTTATGTTGAACCGGGCCCCGACCTTGCATCGATTGGGCATCCAGGCATTCGAACCGATCCTGATCGAGGGCAAGGCCATTCAGCTGCATCCGCTGGTGTGCAGCGCTTTCAATGCCGATTTCGATGGCGACCAGATGGCTGTGCATGTGCCGCTGTCCCTGGAGGCGCAGCTGGAGGCGCGCTCGCTGATGATGGCCACCAACAATATTCTGTCGCCCGCCAATGGCGAGCCGGTGATCAATCCGACCCAGGACGTGGTGCTGGGCTTGTATTTCATCAGCCGGGAAAAAATCAATGCCATTGGTGTCGGGAGTATTTTTTCCGGCATCGATGAAATCCATAAAGCGCTGGACAGCGGGGTGGTCGAACTGCAAACCAAGATCCAGGTGCGCATCACGGAAAAATTGAGCAACGATGACGGTACTGTCGAAGAGACGCTGAAGCGGGTGGAAACCACGGTCGGCCGGGCGTTGATCTGGGAAATCACTCCGGACGGGATTCCCTTCGAGGTGGTCAACTGCGACATGACGAAAAAGAATATCTCGCGCCTGATCAATCATTGCTATCGCAGCCTGGGCATCAAGGACACTGTGGTGCTGGCCGATCAGCTGATGTACCTGGGATTCAAATATGCGACCCAATCCGGGGTTTCCTTCGGCATCGAGGATATGGTGATTCCGGAGCGCAAGGCGGACATCATTGCCGCGGCCGAGGCCGATGTCAGTGAGATTCAGAATCAGTATGCCTCCGGGCTGGTCACCGATGGCGAGCGCTATAATAAGGTGATCGACATCTGGTCGCATGCCAACGAGCAGGTGGCGAAAGTGATGATGGACGTGCTCGGGGAAGAAGAGGTGGTCGATGCGGATGGCAACCGGGTCAAGCAGAAATCCTTCAATTCGATTTTCATGATGGCTGAATCTGGCGCCCGGGGATCAGCCGCGCAGATTCGCCAGTTGGCAGGCATGCGGGGGTTGATGGCCAAGCCGGACGGCTCGATCATCGAAACGCCCATTACCGCCAACTTCAGGGAGGGTCTCGATGTATTGCAGTATTTCATCTCCACGCATGGCGCACGCAAAGGTCTGGCGGATACGGCTTTGAAAACGGCCAACTCCGGGTATCTGACCCGGCGTCTCGTGGACGTTGCACAGGATCTGGTGATCAATGGCGACGACTGCGGCACCACGGAAGGACTGATCATGACGCCGATGATCGAAGGTGGTGATGTCGTCGAGCCCTTGGCGGAGCGGGTTCTGGGTCGAGTGGTGGTCGATGATGTGCTGGACCAGGCCGGCGAAAAAGTCATCGTGCCGCGGGGCACGATGCTGGATGAGCAATGGGTCTCCGTGCTGGAGGAAAACAGCATAGACCAGCTCAAGGTGCGCTCCATCATTACCTGTGAAAACCGGCATGGCGTCTGTTCGGCGTGCTACGGACGGGATTTGGGACGCGGTCACCTGGTCAATATCGGTGAGGCAGTGGGCGTGATCGCTGCACAGTCCATCGGCGAGCCGGGCACCCAGCTGACCATGCGCACCTTCCATATCGGCGGGGCGGCGTCGAGATCGGCGGCGATCAGCAATGTACAGGTCAAATCGGCAGGGACCATCAAGCTGACCAATATGAAAACGGTACTCAATCGGGAAGGCAATCTGGTGGCCGTTTCCCGGTCCGGGGAAGTAGGCCTGATCGATGAATATGGCCGTGAAAGGGAAAGATACAAGGTACCCTACGGCGCCGTGCTGACCGTAAAGGAGGGAGGCACCGTTGCCGCCGGCGAAGTGGTGGCCAACTGGGATCCGCACACCCATCCGGTGATCACCGAAGTGGAAGGCAGGATCCGCTTGATCGACTTTATCGATGGCGTCACGGTGCAGGAAAAGACCGATGACGTGACCGGCCTGTCATCGCTGGAAATCATCGATCCGAAGCAGAGAGGGGTGGCTGGCAAGGAATTGCGGCCGATGGTCAAACTGGTCGACGAACAGGGCGATGATGTCTATTTGCCAGGCACCGAGATCCCGGCGCAGTATTATCTGCCGGCCGGTGCCATCGCCGGCGTCAAGGATGGCGATGAGGTGCTGGTTGGCGATGTCTTGGCGAGAATTCCCCAGGAATCCAGCAAGACCCGTGATATTACGGGGGGGTTGCCGCGTGTTGCCGATTTGTTCGAGGCGCGCAAGACCAAGGATCCGGCGATTCTGGCTGAGGCCACCGGCACCATTGCCTTTGGCAAGGAAACCAAGGGCAAGCAGAGGGTTGTTATTACCGACGCGAATGGTGAGCAGTATGAGACCTTGATTCCCAAATGGCGGCATATCACCGTATTTGAAGGTGAGTTTGTCGAAAAAGGGGAAACCATCGCCGAAGGTGAATTGACGCCGCATGATATTCTGCGCTTGCGCGGCGTCGAAGACCTTGCCGCTTACCTGGTCAAGGAAATCCAGGACGTCTATCGTCTGCAGGGGGTCAGAATCAATGACAAGCATATCGAGGCGATCATTCGTCAGATGCTGAGAAAAGTTGAAATCACCTCGGGCGGCGACAGCAAATACCTGAAAGGCGAGCAGGTCGAGAGAGCTGCGCTCAGAGAGGAAAATGACCGGGTGGAAAAAGAAGGGAAAATTCCCGCCACCTATGAACCCTTGCTGCTGGGCATCACCAAGGCGTCGCTGGCGACGGAGTCCTTCATATCCGCTGCCTCATTCCAGGAAACCACGCGGGTGTTGACCGATGCCGCGGTGCGGGGGTTGCACGATGGCCTGTATGGCTTGAAGGAAAATGTCATCGTTGGCCGCCTGATACCGGCTGGTACCGGTCTGGCCTATCATGAGCAACGCAAGAGCAAGCGTGCGGCCAGGGAAGCGGGTGTCGAGGAACCGGCAACGGAAATGGAGACGGATGTGGTCGAGGAGGCTCTGAAGCAGGCATTGAGTACCGAAGATTAAGCGTCGGATACTGTTTGCAGAAATTGATGCTTGACTTGATTTTGCAAAGGGTTTATCATGCTTTGCTCACATGAGCAGAGGTAATTGTTCAGGTCGAATGAAAAATCAAAGCCGTCGTACTCCGTGCAGGGTGCGGCGGATTTTTTTATTGCCTGATCGTTAAAATGTATATCGGAGTTGAGATAGATGGCCACGATTAACCAACTGGTTCGTAAGCCGCGCGCTAAGAAAGTAGAAAAAAGTAATGTTCCGGCGCTGGAAGCCTGTCCGCAAAGAAGAGGTGTCTGTACGCGTGTCTATACGACGACGCCAAAGAAACCGAATTCAGCGTTGCGTAAAGTTGCCAGAGTGAGGCTGACCAATGGTGCGGAAGTGTCGAGTTACATCGGCGGTGAAGGGCACAATCTGCAGGAGCACTCCGTGGTTTTGATCAGGGGCGGCAGGGTAAAGGATTTGCCGGGTGTTCGGTATCACGTCGTACGCGGCAGTCTGGATACCTCCGGTGTCGATGGCAGAAAATGCGGTCGTTCCAAGTATGGCACAAAAAGGCCTAAAGGCTAATTTACATTGGTAATAAAACATGTCTAGAAGAAGAGTTGCTGGTAAACGGGAAATAATTCCTGATCCTAAATTTGGCAGTGAGATGCTGACCAAGTTTATGAACATGATCATGGTGAGCGGCAAGAAGTCTGTTGCCGAAAAGATTGTTTATGGCGCCCTGGATGTCATTGAAAGCAAGGGCCATGGCGAACCCGTCGAAGTACTGGCCAAGGCTTTGGAAAATGTGCAGCCACGCGTGGAAGTGAAATCACGCCGCGTCGGTGGTGCAACCTACCAGGTGCCGGTGGAAGTCCGGCCGTCGCGAAGAATGGCGCTGGCCATGCGCTGGTTGATCGATGCAGCGCGCAGGAGAAATGAGAGAAGCATGCCGGCCAGGCTGGCGGGCGAGTTGATGGATGCGTTCGAAGGTCGCGGCGCGGCAGCGAAAAAACGCGAAGATACGCATAGAATGGCGGAGGCCAACAAGGCTTTCTCGCACTATCGTTGGTAATAATTTAAGTATTAGAAGGTTAGTTAAGTGGCACGGAAAACTCCAATCGATCGTTACCGGAATATCGGTATCATGGCGCACATTGATGCGGGCAAGACGACGACGACAGAACGCATTCTCTATTATACGGGTGTGTCTCACAAGATCGGTGAGGTGCATGACGGCGCTGCGACTATGGATTGGATGGAACAGGAGCAGGAGCGTGGCATTACCATCACCTCTGCGGCAACGACCTGCTTTTGGAGCGGCATGGACAAGCAGTTCGATCAGCATCGAATCAATATCATCGACACGCCCGGGCACGTCGATTTCACCATTGAGGTGGAGCGCTCGCTGCGCGTTCTCGACAGTGCCTGCGCCGTATTCTGCGCCGTAGGCGGTGTGGAGCCGCAATCTGAAACCGTGTGGCGGCAGGCCAACAAATATCACGTGCCCCGGCTGGCCTTCGTCAATAAAATGGACCGCGCCGGCGCAGATTTTTTGCGCGTCATCAACCAGATCAAGGAACGCCTGGGCAGCACGCCTGTGCCCATGCAGCTGCCCATCGGTGCGGAAGACGCTTTTGAAGGCATCGTCGATCTGATCAAGATGAAGGCGATCTACTGGGACGATGCAAGCAAAGGCATGGAATATGAGGAAAGGGAAATTCCGGCGGAGATGCAGTCGCTGTGCGAGGAATGGCGCGAGCATATGATGGAGTCTGCCGCTGAAGGCAACGATGAATTGATGGAAAAATACCTGGAAGAAGGTGATTTGACAATCGATGAGATCAAGCTGGGTATTCGCCAGCAGACCATTGCCAACAAGATTGTTCCCGCTTTTTGCGGATCGGCTTTCAAGAACAAGGGTGTTCAGGCGATGCTGGATGCCGTGATCGAATATCTGCCTTCACCGAAGGAGGTCACGGCGATCAAGGGCGTGCTCGATGATGGTGAAACCGAAGAAGAACGTCCTGCCGATGACGATGCGCCCTTTGCCGCGTTGGCGTTCAAGATCGCGACCGATCCTTTCGTCGGCGCCCTGACCTTTTTCCGGGTCTATTCCGGCGTTCTGAACTCCGGCGATACCGTGTACAACTCGGTGAAAATGAAGAAAGAGCGGATTGGCCGTATCGTGCAGATGCATGCCAACAGCCGTGAAGAAATCAAGGAAGTACGCGCCGGCGATATCGCGGCAGCCATCGGTCTGAAGGATGTCACCACCGGGGACACGGTCTGTGATCCGAAAGCGATCATCGTCCTGGAGCGCATGGAATTTCCGGAACCTGTGATATCGGTTGCGGTCGAGCCGAAAACCAAGCAGGATCAGGAGAAAATGGGCATTGCCCTGGGCAAGCTGGCCCAGGAAGACCCTTCCTTCCGTGTCCATACCGATGAAGAATCCGGGCAAACGATTATTTCCGGGATGGGTGAATTGCACCTGGAAATTATCGTCGATCGCCTGAAAAGAGAATTCAACGTCGAAGCCAATGTCGGTGCGCCGCAGGTGGCCTACCGTGAAACCATTCGCAAGACGGTCGAGCAGGAAGGCAAGTTCGTCCGTCAGTCCGGTGGACGCGGGCAATACGGGCATGTCTGGCTGCGCATAGAGCCGCAGGAGCCTGGCGCAGGATATGAGTTCGTCAATGAAATCGTTGGCGGTGTCGTGCCGAGAGAATATATCCCGGCCGTCGACAAAGGTGTCCAGGAGCAGATGGAAAATGGCGTGATAGCCGGATTCCCTGTCGTCGATGTCAAGGTCAGTCTGTTCGACGGTTCCTATCACGATGTCGACTCCAGTGAAATGGCCTTTAAGATTGCCGGTTCGATGTGTTTCAAGGAAGGGGCAAAAAATGCCGATCCTGTGCTGCTGGAGCCGATCATGAAGGTCGAGGTCGTGACGCCTGAGGATTATATGGGCGATGTAGTCGGTGATATCAATCGCCGCAGAGGTCTGATACAGGGCATGGACGATTCGCCGATGGGCAAGGTGATCAGCTGTGAAGTGCCACTGGCGGAAATGTTCGGTTATGCGACGGATCTGCGTTCTGCGACACAGGGAAGGGCGACCTACAGCATGCAGTTTGAAAAATACAATGAAGCGCCTGCGAATATTGCTGAAGCGGTCATCAAGAAAACGACATAAAAACAGATTAGTAAATTTTAAGGTATTGACTCATGTCCAAAGAAAAATTTGAACGCACCAAGCCGCACGTAAACGTGGGAACCATCGGTCATGTGGACCATGGCAAGACGACGCTGACGGCGGCATTGACCAAAGTAATGGCGGAACAGCAAGGCGGCGAATTCAAGGCCTACGATCAAATCGACAATGCCCCTGAAGAGCGTGAGCGCG
>JANEMG010000354.1 GCA_024511045.1 Gammaproteobacteria bacterium
TTCATGTTCGCAAAACAAAAATTGGTATTTAATTACATTTCAACGAACTACGTCAACTTTCTGTGCTTTTTGTCATGTACAGAGGCTTTTATTATTTATTGACAAGGAATTCATTAAAATTCCGTGAAAATCCTGTCAGCTTTCTTTACACATCGAATCCAGCTTCTGACAACCCCTATATTGTTGATATATCAATATAAACTGTATTTTCCAAGCAGTCCACAGAAAATCCGACAATAAATAGCCCAGTAAAATAGTCAACTATTTTTACAGTCGCGCCTGCCCCTCCTGCCTGCCTCACTCCATTTTATTGAAATACAAAGACTTATTTTTTTGGCTTGATAATTGCTGCATTCTGCATTACGAAGCCACCGGTTCGAGCCCTAATTATTCAAAAAAGGTAACTACTCACCCTTAATAAAACAAGCCCCTATGGATGGTTTGTGGAGGAAGTGTCTTTGGCAGGGATGCCAAAGTCAAGCCTGCAGGGATGTATTCACGGCGTCTTCCGGAACAAACTACCCATAGGGGCCCGAGTAGTTACCAAAAAAGCCAGAACCGCTAGTTTTTCTTGGTTTCGTATTTAAGTTCTCAATAACAATAACCTGGGGATTCGACATATGTTCAAATTTAAATTTAAATCAATTGCCTGCATGCTGCTGATTAGCGGTGCGGGAACAGTCTGCGCCAATGTAGTCAGCTACAATAACCTGGATTTTTCTTCCACCGGGCAAAGCATGTGGAGCCCGGGCAGCGCGCAGGGCCTGAATATCGACCGCTTCATCGGCACGACATGGAACACCAGCCCCCATTTAGGCGGCTTTACCGGCGGCATTGAGACTGTCACCGCTTCCTACCCTCACCCCCATTTACCTTCCGGTTGGGAATGCCATGGCGTTCTGTGCAGCAGCGGTCACTTTCACAATCCCGGCTCAATTCATACCCATACAAAGAATCTGGGCACTATCGACACCACCACCGGTGCGAGAGTGGATGTCTCCACCAGCGGCAAGGTAGGTTTTCAATTCGGTCTTCATGCCGACAGTGGTTCGGTCAACACCGATGTCAAATTCGATGCAAACCTGTTCGTTCCCGATGCCTTCGCAATCACAACCAAGCAGTTTTTCAACCTGAATCCAAACAGTTCATTGGTCGGCGGGCAATTGTCCACCAACTTCCCGGAGTTGTCGGCAAGCCTGGATGCCATCGTTGGAGTACGCGCCAGCGCAACCGGAAAGGCCTGTGCGGCATTGCTGGGATGTAAAACGGCAAGTACCGGCGAGCTTGGTTTTCCCGACCAGACCATCCCACTGGTCTCTTTCAATGACGGCGGAAATGGTCAGATCAAGGTTCTCGGGGCGCTCGATCCTACGCTCTTTCAGTTCGACAGCGAAATCTCGATTCCCGGACCTTCAGGAGGGAGCCTGGGCGGTGTGACCGTTCACGTACCCGATGCCGATGCTCTTGGCGGCGTGGTGGGTGACAAGCTGCTGGCTTCCGGCAGCGACGACCTGATCAAACTGACTGCCGATCTCGACGGCCTGGCTCTGGCGCCTCTCGGTCTGCCCGGCGGCGGCGTAAGCTTCGATGCCGGAATACTGTCCGTGAGCGCAGATCTCATCGATATCGATATGGGTCCCATTCTGAAAATCGTGCAGAATTTCGAATTCAAGCCGACGCTTTTCGTCGATCTGGTCTTTGACAACCCCGTCCTGATCGCCGGCATGATTGGCCCGCAAACGGCATGGTCTGGCCTGTGGAGCGCTTTGCCGGATATTGCGGCAATGACGGGTGGTAATACACGCGTCACGCCCACTTTTTCGATTCAGGGCTTGTTCAAAAACGAAACCCTGCTGGGCATCGATGGCATCTTCCAGCTCGATATACTCAAAGCCGCCTTTGCTCTCGAAGCGTTCGGCCTGAGTTTCGATCTTGGCGAACTGGGTCCATTGTTTCAGATTCTGCAAAGAACCAACCTGTTCAATACACCGCCATTGTTTTCCAATACCCTTGCCTTGAACGGCTTCCAAAGCATCACCGGTGATGCCTTCATTATCACGGCCAGTGTACCGGAGCCGGGAACCATTGTCCTAATGCTGGCCGGATTGATTCTACTCAATCTGCGTTTGAAATTGCGCTACAAGGGTGCCTGTCGCCAATAATTGAATCAACCATCTGCTCGTAACTACTCACCCATAGTAAAACAAGCCTCTATGAGTGGTCTGTGGAGGAAGTGTCTTTGGCAGGGATGCCAAAGTCAAGCCTACAGGGATGTATTCACGGCGTCTTTCGGAACAAACTACCCATAGGGGCCCGAGTAGTTACAGCTGCTCTTTTCCAGAAACAGTCGCTATGGTACGCTTCGAAACAGGTGCCATAGCGTTTTCTGGTCGGGAAACCCGGTCGCAGCCAATGCATTCGCTTTCTGGTAGGCAGCCAGAGCCAGTTGTGTGCTGGCATTCCATTTCCCTGTCGGCTTCTGCTTAAAAAGGTTTTTTTCTGCCAGCCTGGCCTGTAGATCCCTGACCGTCTTACTGTACAACTGCGTTTGAAAATCACCCACACGTACAACCACCAATGGCGATGCTGTCCTGACCCGGTCTTTGTGCAGCTCCTTCAGCATTGCCTCCAGCACCGGGGCCAACAGATCATCGGGATTGTCCCTGCAGTGTCTGTCCAGCAACACACTGAGCAATTCAGTCGATGCGTAGGCTGTGATATCGTTGGTGTGCTTCTCCAGTTATTGACGGCGCTGATATAACCGTCCATCCATCCGCCAATCATCATATAGGCGGGAGACTGTTTGCTTTTCTCCTCGACGAAGACCCTGCATTTCAACAGCCCCGCTCCATGTATGGCGTAGCGCCCTTGTTCGTCCGCAGCATTTGCAGGTGATGCCGTGAACAGTAAAAACAAAAATACA
>JANEMG010000355.1 GCA_024511045.1 Gammaproteobacteria bacterium
CTGGCGCCGCATCTGACCCGCCTGACAAAAAAAGAACTGGGGCTGCCGCACTGGGACGATGCCAGCGAACGGCAGCGGGCCGATGCGATGTGCTGGCGGGATCCCGATGAATTCTACAACGATGGCCAGGCATTCAAGATCACCGCACGCGATGAGCAGGGGGTGATCGTGACCCTGATTGCCGACAATTATTTCGGCTATTGCAAGAAGGAAGTGAAAACGCAGATCAGCTATGCGGCGAATCTGTACGGGCTTGCCGAAGAAGAACATGCCGGCGGCGCACTCGCCTTCCCGCGGCGCAGCCACGGCGACGAATATGGCGCCAGCAGCGACACGCGGGAGCCCGGCTATGATTTCGCCGAGATGCTGGAGCGCTACGGCGACCTGATGGAAGTGATGCCGGAAGGCCATGCCATCGACAGGCGTTTTCCAGAAGTCGTCTACGTGCCACAGGATCTGCGCATGGATTTGAACCGGCAGACGATTTGCTGGTACAGGGACGGCGTCAAGCAGACCATCAGGCTGCAGCCGGGCAGGATCTATATGCAGCCCAATGGCTACAAGATAGAAATGATGAAGCATCCGGGGGCGCCTTCCTGGCGTCTGGTGGGTACCGATCCGGAGGGCACGTTCTGTCACAAGCCCTGTACGGTTTCCGGCGGCGGCAAGTCGGAAATTTCCAAGTCCATCGAGGACGCGGTGCTCTACAATCCGCTGTTCGTCCACGACCTGCACAAGGATCTGGACCGGGTCCAGGAGATCTTCGAAAAAGACTACACGAACCGTTTCAAACCCGGCTTCGAGCACGAGGATCGTGACCCGACGCGCAAACCGCTCAGCCCGGAACGCAGCCTGGGTTCGGTGATCAAACTGCTTACCCCGTCCTCCACGCATACCGACGAATACAACCAGTGGCTGGCCTCCATACCGCCGTACATACTGGCACTGGTGTTTCTGATCAAGCGCTTCTACCGCGTCGAATGGGGCGAGAACTGGCGCAAACATTTGTCGGTCGATATCGTCGATGGTGCGCCGGGCCATGAACTGAAACTGCTGGACCGCAAGATCATTGCCTCCTATCTGCGCGTGGGCTTCGATCTGGAAGGCGGCTGGCGGACCTTCAAGGTGCGGCAGGACTATATCGCCGCGGAAAAGGTGCAGATGGAGGACGACATCAGTGCCTCGGTAGTGGTGCCGCGCAAACAGATAGCCAATTATTGTTCCCCTGCCTATCGCAATGACAGCGTCAAACTGATCAGAAACTGTGAATACCGGCTTTTCCAGCGGCCGGACGATGCCATCATTCCAGGCTATGACAAACAGACGGAACTGAATCTGACCAGGCCCGGCAGTTTTCTTGCCAATTACGAACCGCTGAAGGGCAAAAAGCTGGCTGCCGTCGTCGAAGATGTGCTGACCTTTTTCAAATTCACCGAACCCATGGCAAGGTTTCTGAAAAAAGCCTACCAGGAGCAGGACTGTTTCGTGGCGTCGTCCGCCCATCCGCGGCTGGTCGATGGCAAGCCATCGAAAAATCCCCGTTATCTGGAAACTAGGCCCGATCTGGTCAAACCGGTGCGCAAGTATATAGCCGATATGGGCGCCAGGCTGCATCGCAAAATACCTGCCCATGAGCCGGTCTGTCATCCTGTCAATGCGGTACTGACCGGACGCCGCAACAATCCGCCGGAAGGCAGGATCCGCTCCCTGGCCGTCTACAACCCCATTCATTACCAGGAGCTGCCGGAACTGTTCATGGATTTCATCTGTTCATTGACCGGGAAGTCTCCCTCCACGACGGGCGCCGGCAGTGAAGGGGCATTGACCAAGGGGCCATTCAACGCGCTGCGGCCGACGGCGGATCTGAACAACGCACTGGTTTCCTTTATTCTTACCGGCTATTCGGGGTTTTCCAGTTCCGCGGGCTTTATCGGCCCAAACATGCGCGTGGATCACGATATCAGTCTGTTGATTCCGGAAATCTGGGCGCGTCTGCGCATCCAGGACAGGGAGCCCGCTTTCCTGATCGAGCATGGCTATCTGGAACCGCTGCAGGACT
Source organism: Gammaproteobacteria bacterium (assembly GCA_024511045.1). GTDB lineage: Bacteria > Pseudomonadota > Gammaproteobacteria > Methylococcales > Methylomonadaceae > JANEMG01. The sequence continues at coordinate 2,060 of JANEMG010000355.1, forward strand.
TCGAGCACAATGGCCGGAAGGTGCTGGCCAGTCGGCTGGGCTATCGTATCACCGAACATTTCGTGCATGGTTTCCTGGGCAAGATTTTCGACAACCCGGCGGCCGTGTTCAGCACCGACATTCTCAAGCCCGAGACGCAGGATCTGGAGGTGTTCGTCGACGGCGTGCAAAACATCGTCGAGACCCAGCAGCGGGTGGCCCAGCGCTATCTCGATGATGGCAGCATCGATGATGCCTGCCCACCTTTGCAGGCCTTGCTGCATATTATGGCCACTGGCAGTTTTCAGGGCCGTGACGTACATGATCCCGAGATTCGCGCCATGTTCGGCCGCGAGGCGCTGCTTGCCTCGGACTGGTACCGCGAGCGGCTGGAAGTCAAGCAGGAGCGTGACATTGCTCTCTGGCAGCGCCACGTTCAGAACCTGGAATTGTTCCTGGAAAGGAACGGCCACGTGGCAGAAGCCGAGCGTATGCGTATCGACGAGCGGCTGCGTATCGACGAGCGGCTGCGTCTGGCCCGGGGAAAGTTGAGTCTGGTGCAGGCCGATGCCTATCGGGATTTTCTGGTTGGCAGCCTGGGCGCCGATCCGTTGCGGCCGCCCAGAACTGTGGCGTAATGCGCGGCATATTTCAGGTTGGGCGGAGCTTGCGAAGCCGACAATGGTGTTGAGATTTCCTGTCGGGCTTCGTGCCTCACGCCAGCCAGCAGCGTAACCCTGTTGGCGGGACAGGGTTTCTTGCTCAAGCGTGTCGCTACCTCGTGATAGATTTTGGGACATCCAAGTCTCCAAAATCGACTCGCCAACGCGACAACCATTATTGCCCCGGCCGTCCTGCGTCCGTGCCGCTTCGCCACACCT
>JANEMG010000038.1 GCA_024511045.1 Gammaproteobacteria bacterium
CCCCTATCGGTGGTCTGTGGAGGAAGTGTCTTTGGCAGGGATGCCAAAGTCAAGCCTGCAGGGATGTATTCACGGCGTCTTCCGGAACAGACTACCCATAAGGGCCCGAGTAGTTACATCCAAACAACCTCTTACTATTCAGGAGTTTTTATGCCAATGAAAAGAATGGCTGACGTAGACCTGCAGGGCAAACGGGTACTGATTCGCCAGGACCTCAACGTACCGATCAAAGACGGCCAGGTGACCAGCGACATCCGTATCCGCGCCGGCCTGACCACTATCAGGATGGCCCTCGATGCCGGCGCCGCGGTAATGCTGATGTCGCACCTGGACCGGCCTAAGGAAGGACAATACGACCCGGCCTTTTCCCTGCAGCCGGTCGCCGATCATCTTTCGCAGCTGCTGGGTATGCCGGTGCGTCTGGAAAAGGACTGGCTGGACCATGTCCAGATCGAACCCGGCGAAGTGGTGCTGTGTGAAAACGTCCGTTTCCTGCCCGGAGAGAAGAGCAACGATCCGGAACTGGGCAGGAAAATGGCCGCATTGTGCGATGTCTATGTCATGGACGCCTTCGGCACCGCGCATCGCGCCCAGGCATCCACCCACAGCGTCGCCCAATACGCACCGGTCGCCTGCGCCGGCCCCCTGCTGACCCAGGAACTCGACGCTATCCGTCAAGGTCTGGAAGACCCCAAGCGCCCTCTGGTGGCCATCGTCGGCGGCTCCAAGGTTTCCACCAAACTGACCATTCTGAAATCATTGTCCGAAAAAGTCGATCAATTGATCGTCGGCGGCGGCATAGCCAATACCTTCATCGCCGCGGCCGGTTATCCAGTGGGCAAGTCCCTGTGTGAAGAGGATCTGATCGAGGAAGCGCAGCGCTTGATGACCAGCGCCAGGGCAAACGGCAACGAAATCCCCCTCCCGGTGGACGTGGTCTGCGCCAAGGAATTCTCGGAATCTGCACAGGCGACAGTAAAAAAGGTCGATGACGTCAGCGATGACGACCTGATCCTGGACATCGGCCCGGAAACGGCAGGTCGTTATGCGCAGCTGCTCAAATCCGCCGGCACCATCGTCTGGAACGGACCCGTCGGAGTCTTCGAGATCGACCAGTTCGGCGCCGGCACCGAAGCCCTGGCCAGGGCCATCGCCGAAAGCCCTGCCTACTCCATGGCCGGCGGCGGCGATACGCTGGCGGCGATCAGCAAATACGGCATCAGCGAACAGGTCTCCTACACATCGACCGGCGGCGGTGCTTTCCTGGAACTGCTGGAAGGCAAGGAACTGCCGGCAGTGGCCATGCTCAAGCAGCGCGGCTGACGCCTGCCATTGACCAACAGGCTGCAGGACAGCGCCGGCAGCACCGCTTCCATCCTGACAAGAGTGGCTGCCAACAGCCTTGTCAGACGCCGCAATTCACGGATCGAATCCTGCGGTGGCGAAGCGGTCTGCTGCCAACCGGGCCGATCGCAACCCCTTTCCGGCAAGCCACGACAGCGCCCACATGACATTTTGCTCAATGCGCTGCCGCTTCCTGCCGCGATACTGCAGCGGAACTCTCCGGCGCGTTCTCGAATACATGCCGGAATGCCGGACCCGCCCTGCGCGGTATTTCATGCCGCCATGACAATATCCGGAACCGTGGCAAATATGTAGTTGTCACAAACGAATAACCATATTATGATCAAACGATTAATGCCGTTTGATTTGTCATTGCGTGGGAAAAGAGGAATTTCAAGCTTTGGTTTATGGTCAGCGATATAGATTTCTCCCGCTGGCTGACATGACAGAAAAACACCCACCCTTTAAAATCGAAGCGTTGAGAAGTTAATTATTATTTACCAGAATCAGGAGCCGAAATGGCCAGAGTCACTGTAGAAGATTGTCTGAAAAATGTCGATAACCGTTTCAAGCTGGTGTTGTTGGCCAGCAAACGGGCGCGTCAGTTGAGCAGGAACGCCGAACCCTTCGTACCGCGCGGCAAAAACAAGGATACCGTGGTGGCGTTGCGGGAAATTGCCGCAGGCTACGTCAATGAAGACAACATCGACATGCTGCATCAGGTCGTTGAAAGCGACACCGAATTGAACTGACGGCATCATGCTGGAACTGGCCAACGCCATAGCCATCGAAAACTCGGAGGAGAAACTCATCCGCCGGTTGTGTTCCGTGCTGCAGGGTTATATGGAACAGGCGCAGATCGATGACGTGCTGCGCGCCTATGAATTCAGTGCCTCCGCACACCATGGCCAGTTCCGGAAAAGCGGCGAGGCCTTTATCTGCCACCCCATCGCCGTCGCCACTATTCTGGCGGAAATGCGCATGGATGTTAATGGCATCATTGCGGCCATACTGCACGACGTCGTCGAAGACACCAATATCAGCAAGGAAAACATCCGCACGACTTTCAATGAAGAGGTTGCGGAACTGGTGGATGGCGTCACCAAACTGACCCAGATCGACAGCAAGTCCCAGGCAGAGGCACAGGCGGAAAATGTCCGCAAAATGTTCCTGGCCATGGCCAACGACCTGCGCGTGATCATGGTTAAACTGGCCGACCGGCTGCACAACATGCAGACCCTGGGTTCCATGCCGGCCAGCAAGAAGCGCCGCATCGCCCGGGAAACGCTGGATATCTATGCCCCCATCGCCAACCGCCTGGGCATGAACCATATCCGCCAGCAGCTGGAGACACTGGGCTTCGAAGCCATGTACCCCATGCGCTGCCGGATCCTGAAGAATGAGATCAGGAAGGCGCGCGGCAACCGCCGGGAAATCGTCGCAACGATCAAATCGGCACTGCGGAACCGGCTCGAGGAAGCCGGGCTGATCTGCGACGTGGTGGGCCGGGAGAAAAATCTGTACAGCATCTATCAAAAGATGCACAGCAAGAAAATTTCCTTTGCCGATGTCTTCGATGTCTACGCCTTCAGGATCTCCTGCAAGCAGGTCGACGACTGTTACCGGGTCCTGGGGGTGGTGCACAACCTGTACAAGCCCATACCGGGCCGCTTCAAGGATTATATCGCCCTGCCCAAAGCGAACGGCTATCAATCCCTGCACACGGTGCTGCTCGGCCCCTACGGGCTGCCCATAGAAATCCAGATCAGAACGGATGAAATGCACCGCATGTCGGAGTCCGGCATCGCCGCACACTGGCTGTATAAATCCGATGTCGAAGACGGCCATTCCTTCAAGGCCAGGGCCAATGAATGGCTCAGGGATGTCATGGAAATCCAGAAAGCTGCCGGTGATTCGCTGGAGTTCATCGACAACCTGAAAATCGATCTGTTCCCCCAGGAAGTCTTCGCCTTCACCCCCCAGGGGGGCATCATCAAACTGCCACGCGGTGCAACGATTGTCGACTTCGCCTATGCCGTGCACACCGATATCGGCAACTCCTGCGTTTCCGCGCGGGTCGACAGACGCCTGGTGCCGTTGCAGACCCAGTTGCAGAATGGCGTCACTGTGGAAGTCATCACCGCATCCTGGGCCAGACCGAACCCGTTGTGGTTGAATTATGTCGTCACCGCCAAGGCGCGTGCCGGCATTCGCACCTATCTGAAACATTTCAAGCAGCAGGAAGCCATTGCCCTGGGACGTCGTCTTCTGGAAAAAGAACTGCAAGGCATGCATCTGCAGCTGCAGGAGATTCCCGAGGAGCATCTCCGGCAATTACTGGAAGTCATGAACATCCAGTCCCTGGACAGACTGCTGGAAGATATCGGCCTGGGCAACAGAATGCCGTTCCTGGTCGCCAAGCGCCTGGCCCAGAAGGATATCCATGCGGCGGTGAAACTGGACAGCGTTGCAAAGGGCATGGAAGCGCCTCTGATCATCAAGGGCACGGAAGGCATGGTGGTGACGCTGGCAAAATGCTGCCGCCCCATTCCAGGAGATACCATCATCGGCTATTTCAATCCCGGCCGCGGCATCGTCGTGCATCATCACGACTGCCGCAACAGCAACGACATGAAAAAAAAGCAGGCCAGCTGGCTGGATGTCGAATGGAGCAAGGATGCCTCGGGAGAATTTCCGGTGGAAATCCGCATCGAACTGCAAAACAAGCGCGGCACACTGGCGACCATTGCCTCGACGATTTCCAGCATGGATTCGAATATCGAGAATGTTTCCGTGCTCGACCAGGACGACCGGGTTTCCATCGACCTGATCACGCTGACCGTCAAGAACCGGGTGCATCTGGCCAACATCATCCGCAAGCTGAAAAAATTGCTTATCGTTTTAAAAATAACCCGGGTAAAGGCTTAACGTAAAAAATGACCAAAGAAATCATTCATACCGACCAGGCCCCACAGGTCATCGGGACCTATTCGCAGGCCGTGAAGGTCGGCAACACCGTGTACCTGTCCGGCCAGATCCCGTTGGACCCCGCCACCATGGAAATCGTCGACAGCGACATCAGAATACAGATCCAACAGGTGTTCGACAATCTGCAGGCAGTCGCCGAAGCGGCAGGAGGTGATTTTTTCGATATCGTGAAGATCACCATCTATCTGACCGATCTGGCGCATTTTCCCATCGTCAATGAAATCATGGGTGACTATTTCCCCCCACCCTATCCGGTGCGCGCCGTGGTCGGGGTGTCCGCCCTGCCGAAGGGGGTCGCTGTGGAAATGGATGCCATCATGGTTCTCAGAGAAGAAGAGTATACCGCCTGACGCTGCATTTGCCTGTTTCTGGCCATGACCAGTCGGCCGAAGGCATGCTACTGACTGTTCCTGCCTCCTCTGAACGACCCGACCATGTCATCCAGCAACATTTCCCCCATTCTGCAGCAGCCGGTCACGACACTGTCGGGCATCGGCGGGCAGACGGCCCGGCGCCTGGAAAAACTTGGCATCCACAGAATCGTCGACCTGCTGCTGCATCTGCCGCTGCGTTACGAAGACCGGACCAGAGTCTCTCCCATCGGCGCATTGCATCCGGGAATGACGGCGCTGATCTGCGGCCACATCGAATTCAGCGAGATCCTGCAGCGCGGCCGCCGCAGCCTGATCTGCAGAATGAGCGATGGCACCGGCTTCATCACCCTGCGTTTTTTTCATTTCACCGCTAGGCAGCAAACTGATCTGCAGAATGCGCCATTGTTGAGCTGTTTTGCCGAAGTCAGGGCCGGTTATGCCGGACTGGAAATGATTCATCCGGAATACAGACTGCTGCCCTCCGCTTCCGCCTGCGCCACCGAAGCCTGTCTGACGCCGGTCTATTCCCTTTGTGAGGGCCTGCACCAGAAAATCCTGAGAAAAGCGGTCAGCCAGGCCTTGAGCCTGTTCATCCGGCATCGGGACGCCCTCCCCGAGCTGCTGCCGAAGTCGCTGCTGGAGAGCATGCATTTACCGGAACTGGCCCAGGCCATTCCCCTGCTGCACGCTCCGGACAGCAGCGTCGCACTGGCCGATCTGGAAAACGGCACACACCCGGCGCTGAAACGGCTGGCCTTCGAGGAATTCCTGGCCCATCACCTGAGCCGCAGGGTTGCCAGACTGCGGGACCAGGCCATGCAGGCGCCTGTTCTGAAAGCCGACCGCAAGCTTGGCGATGCCTTCGAAAAGAACCTGCCCTTCCAGCTGACCCCGGCGCAGCGCCGGGTCATCGCCGAAATTGGCAGCGATTGCCGGCGCGACCGGCCGATGCTGCGCCTGCTGCAGGGCGATGTGGGTTCCGGCAAGACTGTGGTCTCGGCCTTCGCCGCTTTGCAGGCCCTGAGTTCGGGCTTCCAGGTGGCGGTGATGGCGCCGACGGAACTGCTTGCGGAACAGCACTACAACAGCTACCGCGCCTGGTTCGAGCCACTGCAGATCGAAACCGTCTATCTCAGTGGACAACAGAAGAAAGCGGCGCGGCAAAAGGTCCTGGAGTCTATTGCCAGCGGTGCGGCGGGCGTGATCGTCGGCACGCATGCACTGTTTCAGGAGACGGTGCGGTTTTTCCGCCTGGGACTGTTGATCATCGATGAACAGCATCGTTTCGGCGTCAACCAGCGCCTGGCATTGCGCGCCAAGGGGGAAACCTCCGGCCGCAGGCCGCATCAGCTGGTCATGACCGCCACACCCATACCACGCACCCTGGCGATGCTGCGCTATGCCGATCTGGATGTCTCGATCATCGATGAATTGCCGCCAGGCCGACAAGACATCGTCACCAGTGTGATTCCTGCAGAGCGGCGCGGCGAGGTCATTGCCAGAATCGACAGCTGGGTAGCCCAGGGACGACAGGCATACTGGGTCTGCACGTTGATCGAGGAATCGGAAGCCCTGCAGTGCCAGGCTGCAGAAAACACCCTGCAGCAGTTGACTCAAGCCTTGCCGGGAATCCGCATTGCGCTGGTACATGGCCGCATGAAAGCGGCGGAAAAGGAACAGGCCATGCTGGCTTTCAAACAGGGCCAGACGGACCTGCTGGTGGCGACGACGGTGATCGAAGTGGGAGTCGACGTGGCCAATGCCGGCCTGATGATCATCGAGAATCCGGAACGCCTGGGACTGGCCCAGTTGCACCAGCTGCGCGGCAGGGTCGGCCGGGGACCCGGAGACAGTTACTGCCTGCTGATGTATCAGGGGCCGTTGTCGGAAACCGCCCGGGAACGACTGGGAATCCTCAGAAAAACCTGCAACGGCTTCATCATCGCGGAAAAGGACTTGCAGCTGCGCGGCCCCGGGGAAATGCTGGGAACTCGTCAGACCGGGCAGATACAGTTTAAAATTGCCGACCTGAGCCGCGATGCGGAGCTTTTTCCCAAGGTGCAGCGGGCAGCCGAAATCATTCAGGCGGAAGCGCCTGAATGCATGCAACCGCTGATCGACCGCTGGCTGGGAGATACGACACAGTATGCCGAGGTTTGAGTTATACTCAGCGCACAGGAATTCATGTCACCCACGCCAATCCTTTTTGCCTTGGCCCGAGAGAAAACGCCTGACCCCGATGCTGAAAATCCACCTGCGGAGACAATAATTGCCCATCCATAGTCATCTATTCCTCACCGAACCTGCATGGCGGACCAGCCGTCCCGGCTGCCGCCGGCTGATACCGGCATCCGCGCAATCCTGGATCTATGAACCCGATTCACTGACCCAGCGCCTGCGCGACTATTACGGCGATGCGGTCAGTGTCGCGGTACTGTTTCAGCAGCGAAGCCGGCCATTTTTCAGCGAACGGCGCCTGCTGAAACTGGACAATGCCAGGCACAGCCTGGTCAGGGAAGTGCTATTATACGCCGAAGACAGACCGCTGATTCTGGCCAGGACGGTGATCCCGGAAAAAACCCTGAAGGGTGCCCAGCGTAATCTGGCCCGGCTGGGCAACCGGCCGCTGGGCGAAGTGATATTCAGCCATCCCAGGCTGGAGCGGCTGGAAATGGATATCACCCGGGTGCAGCCGCACAACTGGTCACAGCGTGTGCGCGAAAGCTACCATCTGGAGCAGCCGCTGTGGGGCAGAAGAACCGTGTATGCATTGCAGCACCGGCAATTGCTGGTCAGCGAGTTCTTTCTGCCGGAAGTGCTGGCAGCGCATTGCTGATGAGGCTAAATGGAAAACCCGTTCATGCGCGCCGCAACCCGACATCATCATCTTCTACTCCGCACAGGGCACAAAAAACACAGCGGCGCATAATCCTGCCTCTCTGTATACTTCGTGCCCTCTGCGGTTCACAACTCACGGGATACCATTCCAGACAGAGCAAATCATGACCGATCTCCAGCAAACCGCCCTGCTCCCGCTGCACTTGGAACTCGGCGCAAAAATGGTCGCCTTTGCCGGCTACCGGATGCCCTTGCACTATACCGCCGGCATCATCGCGGAGCACCGCCATACCCGCAGTGCAGCTGGTCTGTTCGACATCTCGCACATGGGGCAGTTTCTGCTCGGCGGCGACTCCGCTGCACAACAACTGGAGAGACTCTGCCCCGGCGACATCACCGGGCTGCAGCCTGGACAGCAGAAATACACGGTCTTCACCAACGCACAGGGCGGCATCATCGACGACCTGATCATCACCCCTCTGGACAGGGAATTTCACCTGGTGGTCAACGCCGCCTGCAAGGCCAAGGATTATGCCCATCTGCAGCGGCATCTGCCGAGTGAGTGCCACCTGCAGGAACTCAGCGGACAGGCTTTGCTGGCCCTGCAAGGCCCCCGCTCGGCTGAGATCATGGAACAATTCTGCCCGGCAGCGGCCGGACTGACCTTCATGACCGCCTGCAAAACCGAAATCGACAACATGCCCTGCCGGATCGCACGATGCGGCTATACCGGCGAAGACGGCTTCGAGATTTCCATCGCCAACGGTCACGCCCGACAGCTGGCGGAACGGCTGCTGGCCGATGATTCCGTACAGCCCATCGGCCTGGGCGCAAGAGATACGCTGCGCCTCGAGGCAGGACTCAGCCTGTATGGCCACGAACTCGACGAGACGGTCACCCCGGTGGAAGCGGGCCTGTCCTGGCTGGTGAAAAACTCCCCCGGCGGCTATCCCGGCAGTGCCGTCATCCAGCAGCAGTTGAAACAGGGCGCGGCCCGCAAACGCATCGGCCTGCGCCCTTCCGGCAAGGCACTGCTGCGGGAAAACACCGAACTGTACAATGCCGCCGGCGAAACGATCGGTGCAGTCACCAGCGGCGGTTTCGGGCCAACCGTCGGCGGCCCGATCGCCATGGCCCGGGTGGCAACGTCCCATGCCGTCCCCGGCACATCGCTGTACGCCACCATCCGCGGGCAGCAGATGGCATCGACCATCGTGTCACTGCCTTTCGTCCCTCACCATTACCATCGTCCCTGACCATGTCATCACAGCAACCCACCCTGAACCAACTGGAAATGCGCGGCAACTTCATCGACCGCCATATCGGACCCAACCAGCGGCAGATCGAACAGATGCTGGCCACGCTGAACTGCCGTGACCTGCAGGAACTGATCGACCGGGCCATTCCCGCCAATCTGATCGACCCGGAACCACTGTCGCTCACCGAAACCATCAGCGAGCGCGCGGTCATCGATTACATGCGCAAAATGCGCTCGCGCAACAAGGTCTTCACCTCGATGATCGGGCTGGGCTACTACGACACCATCATGCCCGCGGTGATCAAGCGCAACGTCCTGGAGAATCCGGGCTGGTATACGGCCTATACCCCTTACCAGGCGGAAATCAGCCAGGGCCGCCTGGAGGCGCTGCTTAATTTCCAGCAGATGATCATCGACCTGACCGGCATGCAGATCGCCAATGCCTCGCTGCTGGACGAAGCCACCGCCGCCGCGGAAGCCATGGCCATGTCGCGACGGCTGTCGAAGACAGCCAGCAAGCGTTATTTCGTGGACCGGCATTGCTTTCCGCAGACCATTGCCGTGCTGCGCACCCGCGCCGAATCCATGGGCTTCGAGATCGTCGTCGGAGATCCCTATGAACACCTCGAAGAACAGGATTTCTTCGGCGTGCTGCTGCAATATCCCGATGCCAATGGCATCATCCGGGATTTGCAGGATGTTTGCCGGATTGCCCGGGAAAAAGCCGCGCTGACCACTGTGGCGGCGGACCTGTTGAGCCTGGTTTTGCTGCGCCCGCCTGCCGCATTCGGTGCCGACATCGTGGTCGGCAGCGCCCAGCGCTTCGGCGTGCCGATGGGCTACGGCGGCCCGCACGCGGCCTATTTCGCGACCCGGGAAGCCTTCAAACGGTCCATACCGGGACGCATCATCGGCGTCTCCAGAGACAGCTTCGGGCAGCCGGCGCTGCGCATGGCCCTGCAGACCCGGGAACAGCACATCCGCCGCGACAAAGCCACCAGCAACATCTGTACCGCGCAGGTATTGCTGGCGGTGATCGCCAGCTTCTACGCCATCTATCATGGCCCGGAGGGGCTGCGCCTGATCGCCGGGCGCGTGCACCGCTACACCCAGATACTGGCGTCCGGACTGGAAAAACTGGGTTACCGGATCATCGGCGACTGCTACTTCGACAGCATCATCGTCGCCGTTCCCAGCCGCGCCAAACGCATCGCCGCCAGCGCCAGGGAATTGGGTATCAATGTCAGGAGCATCGATGCCGACCACATCGGCATATCCCTGGACGAAACCACCACACGCCGCGAACTGCGTGCCCTGTGGACGGCATTTTCCGCACCTGCCGATACCATTCCCGACATCAACAGCCTGGACAGGCAGATCCGGGAGTGCATCCCGGAAACGCTGCTGCGTCAGGATGAGATTCTGCAGCATCCGGTGTTCCACCGCTACCATTCGGAAACGGAAATGAGGCGCTACATGCGCAGGCTGGCGCGCCGCGATATCGCCCTGGACCGGGCCATGATCCCGCTGGGATCCTGCACCATGAAACTCAACGCCGCCACCGCCATGGAGGCCATCTCGCACAGTGAGTTCAGCAGCCTGCACCCCTTTGCACCGCTGTTTCAGACCTTGGGCTACCAGCAGCTGTTCAGTGAACTGGAGGACATGCTCTGCGACCTGACCGGCTTCGATGCCTTTTCCCTGCAGCCCAACGCCGGCTCCCAGGGAGAATATACCGGCCTGCTGGTGATCCGCAAATATCACCGGGTCAACGGCCAGGAGCAGCGCAACATCTGCCTGATTCCGGCTTCCGCGCACGGCACCAATCCCGCCAGCGCGGTGATGGCCGGCATGACCGTGGTGGTGCTGCAGTGCACCGAACAAGGCAATATCGATCTCGACGATCTGCGCGCCAAGGCGGCGCAATACCACGATACCCTGACGGCGCTGATGATCACCTATCCTTCCACCCATGGCGTCTTCGAGGAATCGTTCCGGGAAATCTGTGCAATCATCCATGAACACGGCGGCCAGGTGTATCTGGACGGCGCCAATTTCAATGCCCTGGTAGGCATCTGTAGGCCGGGAAAGATCGGCGCCGACGTCGCCCATCTCAACCTGCACAAGACCTTCGCCATTCCCCATGGCGGCGGTGGCCCCGGCGTCGGTCCCATCGGCGTGGGCCGCCATCTGGCGCCCTTTCTTCCGGACCATCCGGTGGTGAAAGGCGTCAACCCGGCCAGGGGCGAACATGGCACCATCGGTACCGTTTCCGCCGCACCCTGGGGATCGGCCAGCATCCTGACCATCTCCTGGGCCTATATCGCGATGATGGGAGCCGCGGGACTGAAGCGCGCCACCCAGGTCGCGATCCTCAATGCCAATTACATCGCCACACGGCTGTCGCCCCATTACCGTATCCTCTATACCGGCAAAAACGGCATGGTCGCCCACGAATGCCTCATCGATCTGCACGAATTCAAAAAAACCTGCAATGTCAGCGTCGACGATGTCGCCAAACGTCTGATCGACTACGGTTTCCATGCGCCGACCATCGCCTTCCCGGTGGCCAACACCATGATGATCGAACCCACCGAAAGTGAAAACAAGACGGAACTGGACCGCTTCTGCGATGCCATGATCGCCATCCGCGCGGAAATATCCGCACTGGAGGAAAAAGCAGACATCGACAGCGCCGACAATGTCCTGCACAATGCCCCGCACTGCCACCGCCTGCTGCTGGAGGACTGGCCGCTGCCCTATTCCAGAAAGCAAGCGTGTCGCTACCTCGTGATAGATTTTGGGACATCCAAGTCTCCAAAATCGACTCGCCAACGCGACAACCATTATTGCCCCGGCCGTCCTGCGTCCGTGCCGCTTCGCCACACCT
>JANEMG010000510.1 GCA_024511045.1 Gammaproteobacteria bacterium
TACGCCGGCCATGGCCAATCTGCCGGCAATCACCTCTGTGCCAGCGGCGAGCAAACTGGAAAACGTTTCCCTGTCACCGGAAAACTCCCTGCATATACTTTACGAAGCGAAAAGTAAAATCTGAAGCCCTGCAAGTTTTCTCCCTGTAAGTGCCTGGTGCGCCCTTGCCGGACATTGACGCAATCACCTTGAGAAATTGAAAACATTCCCCATGTTCTGGCAACTTTTCAGCAAAAAGGAAGCAACCGGCAAGACGCAGGCAAGACCGGATGCAAGCACCCAGCCGGTGAAGCAACAGCCGGCAGATGACGGTGAAGGCAGAAAACCGGTCAAACTGCCCCTGTCGCTGCTGAAAAAACTCATGCCCATCGGGCAGCTGAGTGAAGTGGAGCTGGGACAGATCGATATCCGGATAACACAATTTCCAGCCGGCAGCATTATTTTCAAAAATGCAGGGGTTTCCGATTCGTTGATCTATCTGATCGAAGGCAGCGTCTTTCTGGAAGCCGGTAATGGCTCCGGCTATGAAATCACTGCCGGTACTTTGAAGGCACTCTATCCTTTGTCCAATGGCTCCCTGCACAATATGACCGCCTTCGCCCGCAGCGCAGCGAAAGTCATTTATATCCCGCAGCAGGCAATGCAATTGAGCAATCGCCTCGAGGGCCTGCTGTTCACCGATGAAATCCGCATCCCCGGGAAGTTGCAGAACAACGACTTCTTTCGCCGCTTCTACCATAATTTCAGAAAAAGCAAGCTGGAGATCCCCACGCTGCCAAACATTTCTATCCGGCTGCAGCAGGCGATGCAAAAGGACCCGGGCATCCATGAAATCGTCAAGATCGTCGAACTGGACCCGGTCATCGCGGCAAAACTGATTCAGGTCGCAAACAGTCCTTTCTACCGCACAGCGAATCCCATCACCAGCTGCCACGGCGCCATCAACCGACTCGGCCTCGTCACCACGCGCAGTCTGGTGACCAGCATCAGCATGCGGAATCTGTTCCGCAGCAAAAACAAGAATATCAACATCCGTTTTCAAAAACTGTGGGAACAAAGCGTCAGAATATCGGTACTCAGCTGTACACTGGCATCCCTGACCCGCAAGGCCGATCCCGGTGAAGCGCTGCTGGCCGGACTGGTACACAACATTGGAGCCCTGCCGCTGCTGAAATTTGCTTCGGAACAACCTGAGGGCGCCTATGACAGCAATGAACTGGACCGCTGCCTGCGTCATGCCCAAGGCATGATCGGGGCCTTCATACTGAAGAAGTGGGATTTCCCGGAACGCCTGGAAAAAATACCAATCATCTGCGAAAACTGGTATTTCGATGACAACAGCGACTTCAATCTGGCGGATATCATCATTCTTGCCAAATTCCACAGCCTGATGGGCAGCCAGGCCATCTCCATGCTGCCGCCGATCAATACGCTACCGGCTTTTCTGAAGCTGGGCGACAACGCCCTGTCTGCGGATATGTCCCTGCAGATACTGCACGAGGCCAAACAGCAGATTTCCGAAGCCATGAATTTTTTTGCGGTTTAAACTATGAGCT
>JANEMG010000511.1 GCA_024511045.1 Gammaproteobacteria bacterium
CCTTGAATGTCAAGAAAACACTGCTCATCGTCGAAGACGACCCGGGACTGCAAAAACAACTGAAATGGAGCTTTCAGAATTATCGGACGATCATGGCCACGGACAGAGAGGAGGCGATAGCCGCGCTGCGCCGGTATCAGCCGGCTGTCGTGACACTGGACCTGGGCCTGCCCCCCGACCCGGCCAATGCCAGCGAAGGACTGCAGGCACTGAAAGAAATTCTGAAGTTGGCGCCCGACACCAAAATCATCGTCGTGACCGGAAACGACGATCGGGAAAATGCCGTTCATGCAGTGGCCATGGGAGCCTATGACTTCTATCAGAAACCCATCGATATCGATGTCCTGCAACTGATCATCGGTCGGGCCTTCCATCTGCAGGAACTGCAGATGGAAAACCGCAGACTGCAGCAGCAGGCAAGGGAACCACTGACCGGCATCATTGCTTCCAGCAAAAAGATGCTGGAAATATCCCGCACCGTGGAAAAAATCGCCCCGACCGATGTGACGACGCTGCTGCAGGGTGAAAGCGGCACCGGCAAGGAACTGATCGCCAAAGCCATCCACAGCCTGAGCAACCGCGCCGACCAGCCCTTCATTGCCGTGAACTGTGCGGCGATACCGGAGAATCTGCTGGAAAGTGAACTGTTCGGCTATGAAAAGGGCGCCTTTACCGGCGCGGTAAACACCACCAGGGGAAAAATAGAATACGCCCACAGGGGACGTTTCTGCTGGATGAAATTGGTGATCTGCCAATATCCCTGCAGTCCAAATTACTGCGTTTTCTGCAGGAACGGACCATAGAGCGCATCGGCGGTCGAAAAGAAATCCCCGTCGATGTCCGGATCATCTGCGCCACCCATCAGAATCTGCAGGAATTGATCGATGCCGAACGTTTCAGAAGCGACCTGTATTACCGGATCAGCGAAATGACCATCGCAATCCCGCCGCTCCGGGAAAGAGACGGTGATACCATCGCCATCGCCACCTGCCTTTTGCAACGCTTCAGCAACTTGCACAACAAGCGCATCAGCAAATTCAGCAAGGAAGCCGCCCAGGCCATCGAAGCCTATCCCTGGCCCGGCAACATCCGCGAACTGGAAAACAAAATCAAACGCGCCGTGATCATGGCCCCAGGAACCACCATCGAACTCGCCGATCTGGAAATGGCACCGCCCATGGATGACGCCATGCCATTGAACCTGCAGGAAGTCCGGGAGAACGCGGAAACTGCCGCGATCAAAAGGGCCCTGCAATACGCCAACAACAACATCTCCGCGGCAGCCAAGCTGCTGGGCGTTACCCGGCCAACCCTGTATACGCTGATCAACAAATACGCTATCGGCATCGATCAGTAACGCCAGTCTTGCATCACAAGCTGAAAAATCAGAGCTGTCGGTTTTTTTTACTGCAGAAAAAACCATCAGAAAAACGCATTCATATGATTTACCGATGATTTTTATGCTTTTATTCTCTGTACATGACAAAAAAATTATCGAGCACACAACGACAGATTATTACAAACTGGGTCTGGAAGGCTTGGTCGCAGTATTGAAA
>JANEMG010000356.1 GCA_024511045.1 Gammaproteobacteria bacterium
TTTCGTATGCCTACTTTGTTTCTCCTCTGCGCTATCGCACCCCGGATAAACAGTGCGGCCCTGGTCGCTACCGGGGACTAACCGCCTTCGCTTCGCTCTCCATGGCGGTCAGCGGATGATTTCTTCGCCAGACCTTGTACCGGTACTGGCTTGCGGCATTTTCTATCTGGATTTTTTTGCCAGCGTCGCCGCCGTCCAGTGTCTCTATGGTTTTTTTGCCGCAGTCTATGTATCGATCCGGCGGGCCATCCAAGGAAACCTGCAGAAAGCGGCCGCCGCTGTCGACCTCCTCGACGCGGAAATCTGATTGTGAAAACTCTTTCAGTACCCTGTTCCAGGTCTGTTCCGCGCTTTGGGTAAAAATGAGATAGTTGAAGCTGGGCACGGTGTAAGGTTCCGGCCCGACGACCGCTACCCGCGTGATGGGATCACTGCATCCGGCAAGCAATGCCAGCAATCCCGGCAGAAACAGATGGGATCGTATTTTCCGGAAAATCCGGCTGTTGGCTGCAAGGATATCGATCATTGTGAACACTAGTCGGCAGGAGATGAAAGGGCGGGAACCGTGAAAAAAGAGTCAGCCTGTAAGCCGGGTTCTGTCTGGAACAGCCATTCATCTGGGCTGCAGGTCACCCTGCAGCTCAAGCGATCTACCCGGGAACTGCGCGGGCCACGCATCTGTTCCCCTATTTGATCTTGCTCCGGGTGGGGTTTACCCTGCCACTGCTGTTGCCAGCAGCGCGGTGCGCTCTTACCGCACCATTTCACCCTTACCCGACCATGCATGCATGGTCAGGCGGTATATTTTCTGTGGCACTTTCCGTAGACTCGCGTCTCCCAGGCGTTACCTGGCACCCTGCCCTGCGGAGCCCGGACTTTCCTCCATTTCATCCGAGGATGAAACAGCGGCTGTTCGGCTGACTCTGCCGGCAATTATATCCCAATTATGAAACAAAAGACTACCTGACCAGGGTGAGCGCCTATAAAATTTTTGCAAAACCAAAAGGTAACCACTCACCCATAGTAAAACAAGCCCCTATGGGTGGTCTGTAGAGGAAGTGTCTTTGGCAGGGATGCCAAAGTCAAGCCTACAGGGATGTATTCACGGCGTCTTCCGGAACAGACTACCCATAGGAGCCCGAGTAGTTACACCAAAAGGATATTTAATTATGGCGGGAACTGCCACATGTAAATTCCCGTGACGACATTGAAAAAATCTGCTCAACTCCGCTGAAGAAGGACTAAGGCAGGGGCGTGGAACGCTGGCCGTTTTCTATGCGATCCAGCAGCATCTCCATATCCTGGGTCGCCCGTTCACGCTCCTCGGTGGAGTTCATCGCGCTGTGCCGCAGGTACAGGCCGATGCTCAAACCATCCCGGACATGCACGGCATATTCGTTGAGATCCTTGCAGGCCTCCAGCATCCTGCTTTCCGCATCGGTCAGGATTTCATAGTCTTTTTCGCTGAGTTCCTCTTCCGACAGCATCACTTCGCCGGTCATCTGGTTCTGCCGGATAAACACATTCTCGGCGTACTCCTCGAACGCATTCGGTGCAATATAGGCTGTCTTGCAGCCGGTGAAGAGACCAGTGACAACCAAGGACAAGACCAATAGAACACGCCATCGCCAACAATCTGCCCGACCCTGCCTGAATCCGGTGCTGTCATTGTTCATCTGTTTTCGGCCAATTTCTGGCGGGCTGTGTTATGACTGGTTTTCCGCACTACAGCGTCTCGGGATAGATCTCTGCACTGCCATCCATGTTGCCCGTATCGCGATACAACATCGGTTCACCGGGCTTGCCTGGCAGCGCATCGGCGACGCTGCAGATCACCAGCTGATGATCTCCCGCCTGGCAATAATGACTGACCCGGCAGTCGAAACAGGCCAGAGCATCGAGCAAGAGCGGCGCGCCCGTTTTCCCCTTTTGCCACTTGCCCCACCGCCATCTTGTCGCGTTGGCCGGAGCAGCCAAAATGCTCTGCCAGGGCCAGCTGACTCTTTTCCAGGACGTTGACGGAACAGACGCCTCCCGCCTGCAGCAGCCGATAGGAATAATGTTCAGGATTGATGCTGAACACCAGCATCAAAGGCGAGAAGGACGCCTGCATCACCCATGCTGCGGTGCAAGCGTGTCGCTACCTCGTGATAGATTTTGGGACATCCAAGTCTCCAAAATCGACTCGCCAACGCGACAACCATTATTGCCCCGGCCGTCCTGCGTCCGTGCCGCTTCGCCACACCTTCGTAAACTCGGCGCTGGCTACGCAGCACTCCCTCAAATGACTGGACGCGACTTTTCGTATGCCTACTTTATTTCTCCTCTGCGCTATCGCACGCCGGATAAACAGTGCGGCCCTGGTCGCTACCGGGGACTAACCGCCTTCGCTTCGCTCTCCATGGCGGTCAGCGAAGGCATTCCTACGCTCGCCATCGGTGACACCGATGACGTAGACGCCATAGCTGATCTGCCTGAACAATGCCGCCATTTTTTCACCCATGTCACCCCTCCAGAGTTATGCGCATCGACAGATTGATTGCCGAGACATTTTTCGTCAACGCGCCGATGGAGATGAAATCGACGCCGGTTTCCGCAACCTGGCGGATATTGTTCAAGCCGATATCGCCGGAAGCCTCCAGGGCGATCTCCCCCCTGCTCAATTCAACGGCGGAAGCCAGTTCCGCCAAAGAGAAATTATCCAGCATTATCCGGTCAGGCTGCGCTGCGATGGCCTGCTGCAATTCCTGCAGATTTTCCACCTCCACTTCCACCATCGCCGCAGCACTGCTGCGCGCCTTCTTTACCGCCGAAGCGATCGATCCGGCAGCGATGATGTGATTTTCCTTGATCAGGACGCCATCGTACAAGCCCATGCGGTGATTCTCGCAGCCGCCGC
>JANEMG010000512.1 GCA_024511045.1 Gammaproteobacteria bacterium
CGGAAAACGTTTTGTTTCGGGCCAAGGAACTGACCATTCAGGCGTTGAATGCCACCCTGGTGCCGGCCGACCGGGCGGCCATCAAGTACGAAATCGATCAGTTGCTGGACAACCTGGTGGGCATCGCCAACACGAAAAACGCCAATGGCGAGTACATTTTTTCCGGCGACCAAGTCCATACGCCGCCCATCGAACTGGACAGCGACAGCGGCGAATACGTCTATCAGGGCGGCCTGCAGCAGCGTGCTCTGCAGATCGCCCCGGAAAGACAGGTTGCGGACGGCGACCTGGCTTCCGCCGTTTTCCAGGAGATCGCGTCGGTGAGTCTGGCGGGCGATGCCACGGTAGATACCGGCAGCGGAGCACAGGAAACAGACGAGCGCAGTATCTTCGCCACCCTGCAGACCTTGTCCAGGGCCCTGGAGGGAAGCTATGACAGTGTCGATGGGCGTCTGACCGGCGACCGTTTTTTGCAGTAGGGGCTGGATTATTCCGCAGCGACGGGCAGCGGCCCGGCGGCATTCACCATCAGCGTCAACGGCGGCGCCGCGCAAACGGTCAACCTGGCGGCCAAATACGATGATCTGACCAGTCTGGCGGCGGCCATCGACGGCCAGCTGACCGGCGTCGAGGCGCGGGCCAGCGGCAACAGGATTGAATTCATTGCCGCCACCGGCAGTCCGCCGGCGGTTACCACGGTGCGGATCGATGATACCTCCCCGGCAGTGGGCAGCTTTCTGAGCGATGCCGGCTTCGTCGCCGGCCAGACCGGCGCCGGTGTCGATACCAGCAGCATCGCCGACCGCTACCATGTCACGTTGAACAATGTCCTCAGCGATCTGGACGCCGCGCTGGAAAATTTCCTGCAGATCCGCACCAGCGTCGGCGCCCGGTTGAACGCCCTGGACGACCAGGAAAACCAGAACGAGAAATACAGCGTCGACATGCAGTCGGTGCTGTCCAAGACCCAGGACCTGGACTACGCAGAAGCGATCAGCAGATTCAACCAGGAAAACACCGCCCTGCAGGCCGCCCAGCAGGCCTTCGCCCGAGTGCAGAATCTGTCCCTGTTCAATTTCCTGCGTTGACCAGCGTAGGAGCGGCTTCAGCCGCGATTTCCGGATTGATTCAAAATGCCAGCTCTATACCCAGATTCACGCCGAAGGCATTCCATTTCACTTCGTTGAAGCGGGTGGTCAGCACCCCGTGCCGGCTTGTATAGACCGTGTCGATACCGTTCTCATCGGCCAGCCAGTACTGGTAATCCAGGCTGAGGGACAGGGAGAACAGCGCGTTGAAATGATACCTGCCGCCAGCGGACAGCGTTACCCCGTAGCCGTCCGCATCGTGTCTGAAACTGACCGGATGCTGCAGGTCGCTGCGCAGGTTCCAGTTAGCTTTCGCTTCATAGCTGACCCAGTGATATTCCAGGTTGCC
Source organism: Gammaproteobacteria bacterium (assembly GCA_024511045.1). Classification (GTDB taxonomy): domain Bacteria; phylum Pseudomonadota; class Gammaproteobacteria; order Methylococcales; family Methylomonadaceae; genus JANEMG01. The sequence goes on from JANEMG010000512.1 coordinate 1,438, forward strand.
GAAGAAGTCCAAATTGTCCATGGCCTGGAATGTTGACTCGAAACCGATCCAGGGACCGCGCCAGATGGTGTCGTAGCGGCTGTCCAGGCCGGGAAACGGGTCGTAGGCGGGAATGGT
>JANEMG010000357.1 GCA_024511045.1 Gammaproteobacteria bacterium
GGTTTTCCACACGTTCACCCCGCCAGGGATGGCGGGATGAAATCCACGGGCTGTCCACACGGAGTCCGCAGTTCAATGGCTAAAAAGGGGCTTTTTTACCCACAGATATCACTGAAGAGCCGAAAAATTTAAATTCCTTGTTGAATTCCAGTTCCTTGCGAAAAGCAACCACGCCTATGTTTTCAAATCCTTTAACGAAGGATCCCAAGGCAAGAAAATAGATGACTGCTTCAAGACGGGGTTCGTGATAGAAAATTGCGGCAGGAATGGCAATCGCCACCAATATGGCCGCGCTGCTGACAGCAAAGATGACATCAAATGTCCAGGCCGTATTATAGTGATCGCGACCAGCTTTTTGGTTTTGGATCAGCGCCATATCAAAACCAAAGGCGCCCAGCAATTCCAGGGCAGTGGTAATCGACAAAGCCATGGCAAGCAGGCCGAAGTCTTCCGGTATCAGCAATCGCACCAGAATAAGGGTGCTGATCAGCCCCAAACTGCGCTCAATGAGTTTGAACAGCACCATCCAGATGGCGCCCTTGGCTATTTTTGTACCAATATTCTTCATAAATTGATTCGCTTATGGATAACGGGCTGACTCCGGGCAAACTTACGTCGGCGCATACTGACAATAAAGATCAGCGGTTCACTTGGCAGGCTGTCGAAGAATGTCGTTTTTTACCAGCCTTCAGGCGGCAGGGCTATGCTGCCGACGCCTTGAAAATGAAGGAAACGGAAAATTGCATTGTTCCTTTCCCTACTTGAAAAAAAGCCATGGGGGCTTTTATTCATCTTCCTGTTAGCCATACTAAATTCATTGCAATCCCTGGCCCTTTTCCACAGGCAGGAATCAGCCCGGCAACCTGTTTCGGCATGCCAACCGAATAGACTTAGCCTCTGGAGGCTTTCTGTCTACTCAAAGGGAAGCCCCAGAAATTATCATACCGACAATACCGCCAAGGCGTTGTCGTAGTCGGGTTCTTCCGTTACTTCACCGACCAGTTCCGTGTAGACAACATTATCGTTCTCATCGATGATCACCACAGCACGCGCAGTCAATCCCGCCAGAATGCTATCGGTGATTTTCACTCCATAGTCTTCGGCGAAGCTGGAGCGAAAGGTCGACAGGGGTATGACAGCCTTCAGTCCCTCTGCAGTGCAAAAACGCGACTGGGCAAAGGGCAGGTCCACCGAGATCATCAACACCACGGCATATTCCAGTCCTGCCACCTTCTCGTTGAACTTCCTGGCGGAAGCGGCACAAACCGGAGTATCCAGGCTGGGCACGATGTTCAGGACTTTCTTCTTTCCGGCATAGGAGGCCAGGCTGACTTCCTGCAGTTTGCTGTCGACCAGTTTGAAATCAGGCGCCTTGCCGCCAACGGCAGGCAATTTTCCGGATGTGTGCAGGGCATTGCCCTGAAAGGTGATTGTCGCCATGGTTCTTTTCCTTTTCAGTGAAATGTTTGACAGGGTGCTCTACTGCGGCAGGCCCTGACAGCGCAGCCCGGGGGTTACTTTTTCCGTTTCTTCAAATGCTTCATCATGCGCTTGCGCTTGTGCACCTGCCTCGGCGTCAGTATGTTTTTCTGTCCCTGGAAGGGATTGACGCTGGACCGGAACTTGATGCGTATCGGGGTGCCGAACAGGCCCAGCTGTTCCCGGTAGAAATTGCACAAATAGCGCGTGTAGGACTGCGGCAGGGCATCGGTCTGATTGCCGTGAATAATGACTATTGGAGGGTTGTGACCGCCCTGATGGGCATATTTCAGTTTGATTCGCCGCCCCCGCACCAGTGGCGGTTGATGGCTCTCCACAGCCTCTTTCAGGATACGGCTCAATTCCGGTGTCGACATGTCCACCATGGCCGCATCATAGAGCTTGTGCACGACGTCGAACAACACCCCGACTCCGCTGCCGTGCAATGCGGAAATGGGTAGCTTTTCGGCAAAATTCAGAAACGGCAGCTTGATATCGATCTGTCTTCTGACCGTTTCTTTCTGCTCGTCGCCAAGACCATCCCATTTGTTCAGACCGATGATCAATGCCCGTCCTGCCTCCAGCACCAGTCCCAGCAGATTGGCATCCTGATCGGTGACGCCTTCGCTGGCGTCGATCAGATAGATGACCTCATTGGCCTTTTCGATGGCCTGCAGGGATTTGATGATGCTGAATTTTTCGATGGCTTCGGTGACTTTGGCGCGGCGCCGCATACCCGCCGTATCGATCAAGGTGAACAACCTGCCATCCCGCTCGAAGGGAATGAAGATGCTGTCCCGGGTGGTCCCCGGCTGATCGTAGACCACCACCCGCTGCTCGCCCAGCAGCCTGTTCACCAGGGTGGACTTGCCGACATTGGGTCGGCCGATAACCGCGATCGCGATGCCCTGCTCCCGTTGTTCCGGAACCTCGGCCGCATCCGGCAGCAGTCGATCGACCCGGGCCAGCAATTCCAGTACGCCCCGACCATGGCTGGCAGCAATCTGCACCGGCGCACCCAGGCCGAGGACATGGAATTCGGCGCAGGCCAGGTCGGCGTTGATGCCATCGATCTTGTTCACCACCAGGACCACGGGTTTGTTCAGTTCCCTGAGCATCTGGGCAATGTTCTGGTCTGCAGCGCACAGTCCTTCCCGCGCATCCACCAGAAAAAAAATGACATGGGCTTCCTGCAAGGCGATATGCACCTGCTCCCTGGCAAATGCCTCGACGGCATTGGCATCATCGGTGATGCCGCCGGTATCGACCAATATACAGTCCCTGCTGCCGCGCTTTATCCTGCCATACTGCCGGTCCCGGGTCAGGCCCGGAAAATCTGCAACCAGGGCATCCCGGCTGCGGGTCAAATAATTGAACAGCGTGGATTTGCCCACGTTGGGCCTGCCGACCAGAGC
>JANEMG010000513.1 GCA_024511045.1 Gammaproteobacteria bacterium
TGGGCTGGACGCTGGCGGTGGTGCCGGAACTGGACGCGCTGACCGTCGGCGGACTGATCAACGGTTTCGGCATCGAATCCAGTTCGCATAAATACGGCCTGTTCCAGCATATCTGTGAAAGCTTTGAAATCGTCACCGCCGATGGCGAACTGCGCAGATGCTCGCGGGACGAAAACCGCGAGCTGTATTATGCAATCCCCTGGTCCTACGGCTCACTGGGGTTTCTGGTGGGCGCCGAAATCAAAATCGTACCGGCAAAAAACTATGTGCATCTGACCTACCTGCCCTTTCATGACAGGCAGGAATTCATCCGGCGTTTTCAGGAGGAATCCCTGAAACCTTTCGACGAAGCCTATGATTTCATCGAGGGGCTGATGTATTCAGAGCAGAAAGGCGTGCTGATGCTGGGCAATTTTTCCGGTCAGGTGCCACCCGGGAAAAAGAAAAACGCCATCAATGACTTCTGGAAGCCCTGGTTCTATGAACATGTGCGTTCTTTTCTGGGCTCTCGGGAACCTGAGGAAGAATGGATTCCACTGCGCCACTATTACCACCGCCATACCCGCTCCCTGTTCTGGGAGATGAAGGAAATCATTCCCTTCGGCAATCATCCGCTGTTCCGCTATCTGCTGGGCTGGATGTCGCCGCCGGAGATCTCGCTGCTGAAACTGACGGAGACCGAAACCATTCATGAACTGTATGACGCCCACCATATGGACCAGGACTTTCTGATCCCCATGAGCACGCTGGACCGGTCCCTGTCATTTTTTCACCGGGAAGTCGATTTTTATCCGCTGTGGCTGTGTCCCATGCGCATCCCCAAGACACCGTTGCGCGGCATGGTCAATCCCGCCGGTGATGAGGAAATGTTCGTCGATGTGGGCATCTACGGTGAACCGGGCATAGCCAACTACCAGGCCAGAATCACCACCCGCAAGCTGGAACAGTACATCAGGGACATCAAGGGCTATCAGGCCCTGTATGCGGACACCTACCAGACCAGGGAAGAACTGCGGCAGATGTTCGACCATACCCTGCTGGACAAGTTGCGTGAGCAGTATCATGCCGTCGATGCCTTTCCGGAACCCTACGACAAGGTTTCCCGTGCAGCAAGAACCTGATCCAGCAAGCGCTCATTCGGTATCGTCTGTTCTGCTGCGCTGCTGCAGTTGCCGGTAGAACAGATAGCAGCCGATTGCGGCAGTGACATGCTTCAGGGTATGCCCGCTGATGCCATATAGCAGTTGATAGAAGAACAAATCTCCCAGTTCCAGGATCTTGGCCAATACATAGGCTCCCAAAAAGGCCCAATAATAACCACTATGGCTCTGTACATGACAAAAAGCACAGAAAATTGACGTAGTTCGTTGAAATGTAATTAAATACCAATTTTTGTTTTGCGAACATGAAAAGTGGTCAATTACAAATCAACGAACTATACTTTCCGCACTTGAAAATTTAGCAGCCAGAAACAGCCGGCTAATAGAAACATATCACATATTAACAAATGCTTACGGCATTTTCTGGTGCTACTGTTTTGCTAAATTATGAT
>JANEMG010000039.1 GCA_024511045.1 Gammaproteobacteria bacterium
GTTCGTTGATTTGTAATTGACCGCTTTTCATGTTCGCAAAACAAAAAATGGTATTTAATTACATTTCAACGAACTACGTCAACTTTCTGTGCTTTTTGTCATGTACAGAGATCACTCTGACATTTAGCACTTGAATTAATGATCTTAATTCCCTATCCTTATGCGGTTAAAAACCCCACAGGGAAAATCCTGGCGGCATTGCTGCGCCGGATAGTTAACCCTCTCGCCGGAAAGCCCCCCGACAAATCCGGGCAAAACCGCAATGCGAGGGAAATAATGCGCAGATCATCTGCAGGGAAGCCGTCCAATTGACATTCAGGAGCAAAATTAAATGCTTGTTAAAGAATTAATGACCGAGAGAGTCTTTACGGTTGAACCCCACGATCTGGTCGATCGTGTTTTTTTCTTGATCCATTACGAAAAGATCCGCCATCTGCCGGTCGTCGAAAAACACAAACTGGTCGGCATCGTCTCGGACCGCGATCTCTACAAGACTCTGGGGCCAAAAAGCAATTCCAATGCCGTGGAAGGATCCAAAGACGGCAGCGAACTGCATGTCATCCCGAAAAAAGTGCAAAACATCATGCGCCGCGGCGTCCTGACCACCTCGCCGGACGCCTGCGTCTCTGAAGCTGCCGGAATCATGGCGGACCATAAAATCGGCGCCCTGCCGGTGGTCGAAAACGACAAGCTGGTTGGCATCATCTCCACCGGCGATATCCTCAGGGTCTTCTCGAAAATCGAGAGAGCCAGGGAAAAACGGGAGAAGAAAATCGCCGCGGCAGCCGCCACAGGCAAACGCTGAGTCACAACGTCATCCGCTGTTGTTGGCAGGGTCATTGCCCTGCCAACTCTGGAGACCCGTCAACCCGGATCGATCCGGGCAGGCAATTTCAAAAAACACACGCAACAACAGCTTGCCGCAGCACAAAGGCTGTCAGCCGGCAGAAAAAAAGCTCCCTGTCAAAACGGCAAACTCCATAATAAAAGTTGCCGCAATCACGCTTTGGCTATCTCGACAAAGCCATGCAGGCCACGTTTGGATTTGACTGCCAGCCATTCCTTCAGCAGACGCAATTCCTCGGTCTCTTCCAGGCCATCCAGACTCTGCCTGCTTCTCAGCCGGCGAAATGCCTGTTCCAGCACCTTGTAGCGGTTGCCGCTGATTCCCGCCCTGCGCAAACCAATGGAATTCAGGCGATAGTGCCGTGCTGGCCGCCCGCCAATCAACATATAGGGAATGACATCCATATTCAGGCCGGTGGTTCCCTGCACGATGGCATAGGCTCCCACCCGGCAGAACTGATGCACCACCACGGCTCCGCCCATGAAAACGTTTCGTCCGACGCTGACGAAGCCGCCGATGGCGACATTGTTGGCAAAAATCGTGGCATCGCCAATCTCGCAGTCATGGGCAACATGACTGTGGTTCATGAAATAGCACCCCGATCCGATGCGTGTCGCGCCATTCTCCTGCGTTGCCCGGTGCGCGGTAAATCCCTCCCGGAAGACATTGTCATCGCCTATCTGCAAATAAGAGACGGTTTCCTCCCTGAAGCCAACGTCCTGCGGCAGATTACCGAGCACCACATGGGGATGCAGGACATTCCCGGAGCCCATCCGGACATGCCGGCGCAGCACCGCATGACTGCCAATATTGCAGCCGGCACCAATTTCCACGTCGTCCTCGATGACCGCAAAAGGCCCGATCCTGACATCCTCCGGCAAAACCACAGATTCTGCCAGACAGGCAGTCGGATGAATCAGCTGTGTCATTGATATTTATCCTCGTGGGTGAAAACGTGCATGTAAATCCTTCAAGCGTTCGCGCGCAATATGGGTATAAATCTGCGTCGTCGACAGATCGCTGTGCCCCAGCAACAGCTGCACGACACGCAGATCGGCGCCGTGATTCAGCAAATGCGTGGCAAAAGCGTGGCGCAGCGTATGTGGTGACAAATGCTTCCGGATGCCGGCCTTGTCCGCATAGCGCTTGATGATATGCCAAAATGCCTGTCTTGTCATGCCTGCCGCCCGACTGGTGACAAACAGATCTGCGCATTGCCGCCCTTTCAGCAGTTTTGGCCTGACATCAAGCAAATAGTCCTGCAACCAGAACACTGCCTCTTCACCCAGGGGCACCAGCCTCTCCTTGTTCCCCTTGCCGCTGATTCTGACCACGCCCTGCCGAAAATTGCATTGCTCCATGCGCAGCCCCACCAGTTCCGAGACGCGCAGACCGGTGGCATAGAGCGTCTCCAGCATCGCCCTGTCTCTCTTACCCAGCAGGCTGGACAATTCCGGCGCCGACAGCAGCCGTTCCACATCCTGCTCCGACAGGGATTCTGGCAGCGGTCTGCCGATATGCGGCGTTTCCAGCAGTGCGGTGGGATCGGCCGCAAGCTGGTTTTCCCGCTGCAGATAGCCATAGAAGCCGCGCAGCGTGGAAACGATTCGCGCAGCCGAGCGGCTGCCGATACCGGCATTGAAACGGCTTGCCAGAAACCGGGAAACATCCTCTGCAGTGACATCCTGCAGGCATTTCTGCTGCGCCTGCAGCCAGCTGGAAAAAATTTGCAGATCGCTGCCGTAGGCGCTCAGGGTATTGTCGCTCAAGCCCTTCTCGGCCCACAGCGCATCCTGATAACGCTCGATCAGGCACTTGTCGTCCATCCGGATGCCCCTTCATGGTTGAGCAACTGCCGTTTGATCTGCAGCAATCGACCTCTGGTCTGCCCGGCATAGCCACCGATGCCGGAAGCCGAAACGACACGATGACAGGGCACGAACAGCGGCCAGGGATTTTCCCGGCAGGCGCCGCCTATGGCACGCGGGCTGGAACCGAGACTTTCCGCCAACTGCGCATAACTGACCGTCCGGCCAACGCTGATGCAAGCCAACTCCCGCCAGACCCTTTGCCTGAATTCCGTGCCCTGGCGTAGCAGCGCGAAAGAAAAATCCGTTCCAGGATCCTGCCAGTAGCGCTGCAGCTGTTCCAGGATGGCGGCGAGTATTTCCGTACGCGGTCCATATTCGCGGCAACCGTCACTACACCATTGGGCTCTGAGCAGCGTTTCTCCGCTGCAGTACAGCGCGAATTTCCCCGCCGGCGTGCCGACAATTGCCGAATCCTCACGCCCCTTGCTGCAATCGCTCCAGTTCAACATGGGCCAGGTCGAATCTATTGCATCAACAAAAAAGGCAGCTCACCGGCTGCCTTTCTTCGATCACGCTACGAAAAAGTACCGCCCTCAGATTTTTTCCTTGATGCGCGCAGCCTTGCCGGCCAGATTGCGCAGGTAGTACAGCTTGGCGCGACGCACGTCGCCGTAGCGCTTCACCTTGATGTCGGCGATCATCGGGCTGTGGGTCTGGAAGACACGCTCCACCCCTTCACCATGGGAAATTTTCCGAACCGTGAATGCCGAATTCAAACCACGGTTGCGCTTGGCAATGACCACACCTTCGAAAGCCTGCAGTCTTTCGCGGTTGCCTTCCTTCACTTTCACCTGAACCACCACGGTGTCTCCAGGCCCAAACTCAGGAATATCCTTCTTCAGTTGTTCCGCTTCCAAAACATCGATAATATTGCTCATTTCCACACCCTTTATACTTCACATTCAGTTTTAAATTCATTCAGCAATGTCTGCTGCTCTGCAGTCATATGCATTTTCTCCAACAGATCCGGTCGTCTTTTCCAGGTCCGGCCCAGCGCCTGCTTCATCCGCCAGCGCTCGATGCGGGCATGATCACCGCTCAGCAGCACGGCTGGAACCGCCATGCCGTCGACCACCTCCGGCCTGGTATAATGCGGGCAGTCCAGCAGTCCCTGCATATGGGAATCCTGCCTGGCGGAATTCTCATCGCCCAGCACCCCTGGCAACAGCCGGGTAATCGCATCGATCACCAGCAGGGCCGCCAGTTCACCACCACTGATGACGAAATCACCCAACGACCACTCTTCGTCGCAGCATGCCTCGATGAAGCGCTGATCGACGCCTTCGTAGCGACCGGCCACCAGGATCAAACGCGGCAACGTGCCGGCCCTGTTGAGCAATTGCTGATCGATCAGCCTGCCCTGCGGACTCAGATAGACGACTCTGGCATCATCGGCCGCGGCTTTTCTGGCCTGCTCGACGGCATCCTGCAAGGGCTGATATTTCATCAACATGCCTGGCCCGCCGCCGTAGGGTCGGTCATCGACCGTCCTGTGTCTGTCGCTGGTATAGTCGCGGGGATTCCAGGTGCACAAGTCCACGATACCGCGTTCTATGGCCCTCCCGGTCACACCATAGTGTGCGGCGGAGCCGATCATTTCCGGAAAAAGCGTGACCACATCGAAGCGCATCCTGGCCATCGCTCAGAATTCCGGATCCCAGTCGACCATCATCCGGCCTCCCTGTAAATCGATTTCGATGATCGTCTGCCCCTGCAGGAACGGTATCAGCCGCTCCCGGTCACCCTGCACCACCAGGACATCGTTGGCGCCCGTGGCAATCAGGTAATCCACCCGACCCAAATCCACGCCATTCTGGGTGACGACTTGCAAACCAACCAGATCGGTCCAGTAATACTCGCCCTCTCCGGCCTTCGGCAGCTGGCTGCGCGCGATGGATATGCTGCATCCTGCCAACATCGCCGCCGCATTCCGGTCATCGATACCCTGCAGATGCGCAACGATCGTCTTGCCCTGCACCTTGCCCTCGAGCACCCGGACTTCCCGGCTTTCAGGGCCCTTGTTCAGCAGCCACGGAGAATAATCGAGGATGTTTTCCCGGGGGTCGGTATAGGAAAAAACCTTGACCCAGCCCTTGACCCCGAAAACGGCGGAAATCTTCCCGACCTCGATCCTCTCTTTGCCTGTCAATGAATCAGGCGGCTGCCTTACCAGCCTCTTTGATCAGACTGGCGACGCGCTCCGAAGGCTGCGCGCCCTTGGAACGCCAGTATTCGATGCGTTCGCTGTCCAGGCGCAGTCTTTCCTCATTACCTCGCGCCAAAGGATTGAAAAAGCCCAGTCGCTCGATATAGCGACCGTCGCGGCTGTTTCTGCTGTCGGTGACAACCACATGATAAAACGGCCGGTTTTTTGCACCACCTCTAGCAAGACGAATGGTTACCATCTGAATTCCCCATAAAACAATTAGTCAAAATCAATCCACCTATTCTACGCGTTTTTTTTTGATTGTGAAGTACAAATTGAAAAACAAGCCCCCTGCCGAACTGCCCGCCGGCAAAATCGAACAGCAAAAAAACCTGATTACTCACAAGCTTCAGCTATTTTCGAATTGATTGCCGTAATTTAAAGGGCGAGTCATCTTACAGCTTGCCTGTCATCCCATGCTGCCTGGGCAGCGCAGAAAGGGTATCAGCCAACCATTCCGACCTAAGGAAGAATCTTGGGAACCTTGCGAAGTAAGATCTCTCCTTGCGTCGAGATGACAATCCGTTGTCATTTCGACCAGCGGGAGAAACCTTAAGCGCTGAATGATGCATCGAGCGCCAAGGTCCCTCCTGGCGCCGGGATGACAAGAATTATTTTGCGGTTTTCAGCAAGGTTGAGGATCCTGCGTAATCAGAAAAAATGGCTGCCGGACTATCGCGGCATGCCGTGCATGTTGCCCTGCATGCCGCGCATCATGTTCGCCATATTGCCCTTCTTGAAACGCTTCATCATCTTCTGCATCATCTTGAACTGCTTGAGCAGACGGTTGACATCCTGCAGCTCCTGCCCGCAGCCGCTGGCAATGCGTTTCTTGCGATTGCCCTTGATCAGATCGGGATAACGCCGTTCCTGCATGGTCATGGAACTGATCACGGCAATCTGCCTGGCCAGCTCCTTGTCGTTGACCTTGTCCTTCATGTTCTGGGGAACGTTGCCCATCCCCGGCATCTTGTCCAGCATCGAGGATACTCCGCCCATCTTCTGCATCTGCTGCAGCTGCTCCCGAAAATCCTCCAGATCGAAGCCCTTGCCCTTCTGCAGCTTTTTCGCCAGCTTTTCGGCCTTCTTCTTGTCGACCTTGCGCTCCACCTCCTCGATCAGGCTGAGCATATCGCCCATGCCCAGGATGCGCGAGGCGATGCGGTCCGGGTAGAACGGCTCCAGGGCATCGATCTTTTCCCCGACCCCAATGAACTTGATCGGCTTGCCGGTGATATGGCGAATGGACAATGCCGCGCCGCCGCGCGCATCACCATCGGCCTTGGTGAGTATCACGCCGGTCAGGGGCAGCGCGTCATGGAATGCCTTGGCGGTATTGGCCGCATCCTGGCCGGTCATGCTGTCGACCACGAACAGCGTCTCCACCGGCTCGACCGCCGCATGCAGCTGCTTGATCTCCGACATCATTTCCTCGTCGATATGCAGCCTGCCGGCGGTATCGACGATCAGTACATCGAGAAACTTGCGTTTCGCCGCATCGATGGCGCCATTGACAATATCCACGGGATCCTGTGCCGCATCACTGGCGAAAAAATCCAGCCCGGTATCCTGGGCCAGCGTCTCCAGCTGCTTGATGGCGGCCGGCCGGTAGATATCGGCACTGACCACGCCGACGGATTTTTTCTGCGTGTCCTTCAGCCATTTGCCCAGCTTGGCGACCGTGGTTGTCTTGCCCGCGCCCTGCAGGCCGGCCATCAGGATCATGGCAGGCGGGTTGGCTTTCAGGTTCAGACCTTCATTGGCCTCGCCCATGACGTGTTCCAGCTCCGCCTGGACGATCTTGATCAACGCCTGCCCTGGTGAAAGGCTGGTCTGTACTTCCGTTCCCAGGGCACGTTCCCTGACCCGGTCGATGAGATCGGTCACCACCGGCAGGGCGACATCCGCCTCCAGCAGCGCCATGCGCACTTCCCGCAGGGTCTCCTTGATATTGGCTTCGGTCAGACGCCCCTGTCCCCGAAGGTTTTTCAGGGTCTTGCCCAGCCTGTCGGTTAAATTGTCAAACATATCACTATAGTCGGCATTGAATTGAACGGGTCCTGTACACCGGCCGATCGGCCGACGACACGACAAATAACATTATTTGATTACGTATCAGCCTCAGCTTTGCTGATGCCAAGTCATTCTCGTCATCCCGACGCCAGGAGGGATCTTGGCGCTTGATGCATCATGCAGCGCTCAGGATTTCTCCCGTTGGTCGAAATGACAACGCCCCTGTCATTTTGATGAGGACCGAGACTTGCGGGTAATCAGGAAACATTGTATTGTGCAGCATAGTCCGGCCATCATGCAAGCCGACCGGCAAAATACTTCCTCGACACCTGCCGCCGGCAGCACGCCGTCAGACGATTCCGTCATCAGGCATCCCGGGAATAGGGCACATGGAACAGGATGGCATACAATACCGGCACGATGACCAGCGTCAACAGCGTGGCGAACGCCAGACCCGCCATGATGGTGATGGCCATATTGACGAAAAACACATCGCCCAGCAGCGGAATCATGCCCAGAATGGTCGTTGCCGCCGCCATCGCCACCGGCCGCAGGCGGCTGACCGCAGAATCCAGGATCGCGGTCAACTGCGGCTTGCCTTCCTCGATCTGCTGGTCGATCTCCTCGATCAGCACGATGGCATTCTTGATCAACAGCCCGATCAGGCTCAATGCCCCCAGCAGGGACATAAAGTCGAAAGCGCCATTGAAGCCCAGCAATCCCGCCGTAATGCCGATAATGGCCAGCGGCACCGTAAGCCAGATGATCAGCGGCTGTTTTATCTTGCCGAACAGGAAAATGCTGACCAGTATCATCAGCAGAAAACCCACCGGTATCGCGGAAAACAGCGCATCCTGCGCTTCGAAGGAATCCTCGTACTCCCCGCCCCAGTCCATGGAATAGCCGCGCGGCAATTCCATGGCCTCGATTTTAGGTCGCAGCCTCTTGAACAAAGGCGTCGTCAGCTCCCCGGTGGGATTGCAGGAGGCGATAATGGTCTGCATCCGGTTGCGGCTCCTGATCACGGTGTTTTCCCAGACCGTCTCGAAATTGCTGACCACCTGCGCCACCGGCACCGCTCTCTGCAATATCGGGCTCCAGACCTGGATATCCTGAATATTGGCGACATCCTTGCGCTCATTCTCCGGCGTGCGGAACTTGATCGGGAGCAGACGGATGCCGTCCCGGTACAGACCGAAATCCAGGCCTTCGAAGGCGGACTTGAACGCCGTGCTGATATCCTGGCGGGAGATGCCCAGCTGCCGCCCCACCTTTTCATTGAACACCGGCTGTATCACTTCCACCGGCTGCCGCCAGTCGTCGCGGATCTCCTTGGCTTCGGGGTCTTCGCGCATGATCGCCTGGGCCTTTTCCGACAGCTGCCGCAGAACGGCAGGATCCGGGCCATGAAATCTCGCCTCGATCTTGCCATCCCGGCCCGGCCCGATGCGCATCGGCTTGATGATCGGGTCCAACTGCGGCATGTTGTTTTTCATATATTCGTCGACATCTGCCCAGATTTTGGCGATCTGCGGGCGTGTCTCTGTCTGCACGATGACCTGCGCATAGGCGGGACTGTTCTCCTTGGGCTCATAGACCAGGGAAAAACGGGCGTCGCCGCCGCCGACCAGCGATGTCGTACTGGTCACGCCTTCCCGGGAACGAAGGTAGGCAGCCACCTGCAGGGTATCGTCACGGGTCTTGCGGATATCGGTGCCTTCCGGCTCCCAGACATCGATAAAAAACATCGGCGTATTGGCATTGGGAAAAAACGCCTGTTTTACCCAGCCATAGCCGATCACAGCGACGATGAACAACCCGACGACCGCAGCGACGGCCAGCCAGCGTCTCCCGATGACCGCCTTGACGAAATTGCGATAGACCAGGAAGAACCCCTTGCCATAGGGATCTTCGCCCTGCCCTTGCTGATCCTTGTCGGGCTTGAGAAACAGGCTGCAGAACAAAGGCGTCGTGCTGACCGCGGTGACCCAGGACAGGGTCAGGGAAATCAGGATCACATAGAACAATGATCTGGCGAATTCACCGGTATTGTTTTGCGACAGGCCAATGGCGGAAAAGGCCAGGATGCCGATCACGGTGCCTCCCAGCAGCGCCCAGATATTTTTGCCCACCACCTCCCTGGCCGCCTGGGCGGCATTCATGCCCTGCTTGATGCGGATGAGCATGCCCTCGGCGATGACGATGGCATTGTCCACCAGCATGCCCAGGGCGATCACCAGCGCCCCCAGTGAAACGCGCTGCAGTTCGATGCCATACAGCTCCATGACGAACAGGGTTCCCGCCACCGTGATCAACAGGATGGTGCCGATGATCAGGCCGGTGCACAGGCCCATGAAGAACAGCAGCACGACGATGACGATGGCGATGGCTTCTGCGACATTGATGACGAAACCGTTGACCGAGTTATCGACCTCGACGGGCTGGTTATAGATGGCATGCAGGTCCATGCCCAAAGGTATGGCGGTCTTCAGTTCCTCAAAGCGCTGCGCCAGTTTTTCCCCGACGGCGACGACATTTTCACCGGAGCGCATCGAGATGGCCATGGTCAACGCCGGTCGGCCGTTGTAATAGATCAATTTGCCGGGTACTTCCTCGTAGGCCCGGACGATATCGGCGATATCCTTCAGATAGACCAGGTTCTTGTCGCTGGAAGTGACCAGCACATCACCGATCTCCTTGACCGAAACGAATTCACCGGTGGGTTCGATGCGGATGTAATCGTCCCCCACACGCACCCTGCCGGCATCGGCCACCAGGTTCTGCGACTTCAGGATCTGCGCGATATGCTCCAGGGAAAGCCCCGTCTCACCCAGGCGGGAACGGGATATTTCCACGTACACGACCTCCTTTTGCTCGCCTCCGATGACGATTTTGCGCACACCGGGCACCAGCACCAGCTGCTTTTTCAGGTCATCGGCGACATCCTTCAGGTCCCGGTAGGTATAACCCTCGCCGGTCAACGCCAGATAAACGCCGTAGACATCGGCAAAATCGTCGACGATGATGGGATCCCTTGCTCCGGGAGGCAGCTTGTGGCGCATATCGGCAATCTTGCGCCGCAGTTCGTCGTAGATATCGGGAAAATCCTCCTGCTTGTATTCATCCTTGAATTCAATCTCGATATCGGACATGCCGGGACGCGAGATGGACATCTTGATGCGCTTCAACTGCCCCATCAACTGCACCGCGTCCTCGATATGGTAGGTGATCTCGTCCTGCACCTGCTGCGCCGTGGCACCTGGATAATAGGTGATGATCTTGGCCTGTTTGATGGTGAAATTGGGATCCTCCAGCTTGCCCATTTTTTCGAAGCCGTAGATACCGCCGGCGACCAGCATGATCACCAGCAGCCAGGAAACCACCGGGGTCTTGATCGAGTATTCGCCTATGTTCATAGTCAACGTTCCTTATTGTTCCAGGCCTAGGGACAGACGCACATCTTCCGGCCGGGGCCGAGCCTGTTCCGTTTCCGTAAGCAGCGACACTTTCATGCCCTCGGCCAGGTAGGCGGCCCCTGCGGTCACCACCCTCTCCCCGCCCTGCAGACCTTCCAGCACTTCGATGCTGCTGCCACGCATAATGCCCAGCTTGACGGACTTGGCATGTACGGTCATGGTCTTCTCGTCCACCACCCAGACCTGCGATTGCAGCTTGGCATTCGCCGTTACCGCGCTAATCGGCAGGTAACGGACGAATTCCTCCTTGCCTGTCATCCGCCCGGACAGATCCGCGGTTACCGTTGCGGTCATGCCCGGCAGCACCTGCAGATCCTCCGGTGCCGGCATGGTGTAGGTCACCAGAAAGGTCTGGGTCTTGGAATCGGCCTTGGTCGCCGCCTCCTTGAAGGTCAACGGGTATTTCTTTCCCGGCGCCGAATCGAAAGTCGCCCAGACCGGAATGGCCCGTTTGATCCTGTCCAGGCGTTTTTTGTCCAGGCGCAATATGATATTCTCCGGGACGTTGATTTTCACTTCCAGGGTTGAATTGTCGCGCAGCGCGAAAATCACCTGGGACGCCTGGACTTCTTCGTAGTTGTCGATGGTGCGCCTGGCGATGGTGCCGTCGAAGGGCGCCTTCAGAACCGTGTAGCTGAGATCCTGTTTCGCCTTGTTCAGATCCGCGAGCCTGGACCGGTATTCGGCCTCCAGACGGTCATAGTCCATCTTGGAGATGAAGCCCTTGCCGACCAGTTTTTTCGCCCGCTCATAGTCTGCCCTGGCCCGCGTAAAAGCCGCCATTTTGTCGTTGACGACGATCTGGAAATCCTTTGGATCCAGTTCCGCCAGCACCTGTCCCTGCTTTACCTTCTCACCCTCCCGAACCAGCAGTTTGATGACCCTGCCGCCCACACGGAAGGAAAGATCCGCCTTTTTGCTGGCATCGACGACACCGGGAAAGCTGCGGATCCCGGATGTCTCCCCGCCGGCGACGACGATGCTTTTCACCGGTCGCACGACGGGTTCCGCAGCTTTTTCTTGTTGTTTTCCACAGCCTGTGAGAAACAAGGAAAACAGGAGTAATGTCAATAATGTCAGTCGTCGCATGATACTTTCCCAAAAGTTGAATCTTTCCAATGATATACCGTTGGCAAATCATAATTTAGCAAAACAGTAGCACCAGAAAATGCCGTAAGCATTTGTTAATATCTAAAGTTTCGGAGTTCAGAAAAACAGAATAACTTGTTGATTGTAAATG
>JANEMG010000358.1 GCA_024511045.1 Gammaproteobacteria bacterium
ACCTTGAAAACCGAACTGACCCATCATTGCAAATTTAAGACCAGAGAGGAGGCTAAACAGGAAATATTTGAATATATTGAGGTGTTCTACAACCGGATACGGCTTCATTCCACCAATGATTGTTTATACTTTCCGCACTTGAAAATTTAGCAGCAGAAACAGCCGGCTAATAGAAACATATCACATATTAACAAATGCTTATGGCATTTTCTGGTGCTACTGTTTTGCTAAATTATGATTTGCCAACGGTATATCACCGGTAGACTACGAAAACCGTCATAAATCTGTGTAACTTTATGTCCGGAAAAGTGTTGACACATCACCCCTATAGGGGGGCGAGTAGTAACGACAGAAAGAAGTATTCCATGCCGTCTGGCGGGAAGACAGGCATGGCGGAACGACATGACGTATAATGTCGGACAGTGAATAGTATTAGCAACGGGCGGCATAGCATCCTTGCCGGGGCATTCGTCCTGATCAACTGAATAAATTGCAACGGCTGGCAGCTGGATGAACATCGCCCATCAAGTGAGTTAAACGAGCAATGATTGACTTCCCCCAGATAGACCCTGTTGCGATAGCGATTGGACCGCTGAAAATCCACTGGTATGGTCTGATGTACCTGTTCGGCTTCGCCGGCGTCTGGCTGCTGGGCAGGCACCGTGCCAGGCGGGGCGATTCTCCGCTGGCACCGGATGCCATCGATGATCTGGTGTTCTATGGCGCGATGGGGGCGATCCTGGGTGGCAGGATCGGCTATATCCTGTTCTACAACCTGCAGCATTTTCTGGCCGACCCGCTCATCATCTTCAAGGTCTGGCAGGGGGGCATGTCCTTCCATGGCGGCCTGCTCGGGGTTTTCGTCGCGATGTGGCTGTTTGCCAGGAAGCAGCAGTGCCGGGTGCTGGAATTGATCGATTTCCTGGCGCCGCTGGCGCCGGTTGGGCTGTTTGCCGGGCGCATCGGCAATTTCATCAATGCCGAGCTTTGGGGCAAGACCACCGATGTGCCCTGGGGCGTGGTTTTCCCCAATGCCGGCCCCCTGCCCCGGCATCCTTCCCAGCTCTACGAGGCCCTGCTGGAAGGTGTGCTGCTGTTCGTCATTCTCTGGATCTATACCAGCAGGCCCAGGCCCTATATGGCACCTACCGGCTTGGTGTTGTTCTGCTACGGCTGCTTTCGTTTCTTCGTCGAATTCTACCGTCTGCCCGATGCGCATATCGGCTACCTGGCCTTCAACTGGCTGACCATGGGACAGCTGCTGTCGCTGCCGATGATCGTTCTGGGGGCGTTCTTGTTTTTTATCGCCTATCGCAAACAGTATGCAACAGTATCTTGATCTGCTGCGGGACATTCTCGACAACGGCACGCTGAAGGAAGACCGGACCGGCATCGGAACCCTGAGCGTCTTCGGCAGGCAGATGCGCTTCGATCTGACCGATGGCCTGCCGCTGGTGACCACCAAGAAACTGCATCTTCCCTCCATCATCCACGAGCTGTTGTGGTTTGTCTCCGGGGAAACCAATATCGGCTATCTGCGCGAAAACGGCGTCAGCATCTGGGACGAATGGGCCGATGACCAGGGCGAACTGGGCGATGTCTATGGCAGGCAATGGCGCAGCTGGCCGACGCCCGATGGTAACAGCATCGACCAGTTGCACAACCTGGTGCAGCAGCTGCGCAGCAATCCGAACTCACGCCGGCATATCGTCAGCGCCTGGAACGTCGCCGCCATCGACGACATGGCCCTGCCGCCCTGCCACTATGTCTACCAGTTCTATGTCGCCGATGGCCGACTGAGCTGCCTGTTCAACATGCGCTCGGTGGACTGTTTTCTTGGGCTGCCCTTCAATCTGGCCAGCTACGCGCTGCTGACCTGCATGGTGGCGCAGCAGGTCGATCTGGCGCCAGGTGAACTGATCTGGACCGGCGGCGACGTGCATCTGTACCTGAACCATCTGCAGCAGGCCAGACTGCAGTTGACGCGACAGCCCTACCCACTGCCGCAGCTGAAAATCCTCAGAAAACCGGACAGCCTGTTTGCCTACCGGTACGATGACTTCCTGATCGAGGACTATCAGTATCATCCGCACATCAAGGCGCGCGTCGCGGTCTGAATCATGATCATCTCCATCACCGTCGCCATGGGCAGCAACCACGCAATCGGCATCGACAATCGCATGCCCTGGCACTTGTCTGCTGATCTGCAGAATTTCAGAAAGATCACCATGGGCAAGCCGATTCTGATGGGCAGGAAAACCTTCGAATCGATCGGCAGGCCGCTGCCGGGAAGAGAGAATATCGTCATTACCCGCAACCCTGATTTCCGGCCAGCCGGCTGCAGTGTCTTCCATTCCATCGAGGCGGCGCTGCTCGAATGCCAGGCCGAGGAACTGATGGTGATCGGCGGGGCGAGTTTCTACCAAGCCATGCTGCCCGTCGCCGAGCGTATCTATCTGACCCGTATACACAGGGAATTCGACGCCGATACATTTTTTCCGGAATTCGATCTGACCGCCTGGCAGGAAGTTCATCGACGGGATATCAGCGATGATGCCAGCGTCGAATTCGATTACAGTTTCATCGTCCTGGAAAAAAAACCGCTCATTGCTGTTTGAGAGGTTGCTGCAGGGGTTGACCCGGCGAATTGCCCGAAGCTCGAGGCGCAGAAATTGCAGCCGTTCCGAAGTCACACGATAATGGCATGGAACAGCAAGGAAGGCTGTTTGAAATCTCTCCAGACGTAAACGTTTTTTCATGTTGTCAGCGGAAAAAATAAGGAGTACTGTTGAGAATATGGCCAAATAATTATATTACTAGAGAGCCATATGCAAAACTAAAAATTGATTTTGGCTGGTTGAATGCTGCGCACCCTGTGGATG
>JANEMG010000514.1 GCA_024511045.1 Gammaproteobacteria bacterium
CAGTAATTATTGAGAATCATTCGCATCCACAGGGTGCGCAGCATTCAACCAGCCAAAATCAATTTTTAGTTTTGCATATGGCTCCGTGGCCTATGATTTTCTCGATTTTCACCCCTGGCCGGAATTTTCCCAGGGCAAAATGGCGCGGGTTGCCTTGCTGATAGGCTCTGAACGTGGCTTTTGCGGCGATTTCAATGAAACCCTGCTGGCGGAACTGGCACCCACAGAACAGGATGAAATCATCGCGGTGGGACGCAAGCTGGGCCAGCGCCTGGAAAATTGTCCGTGCAAGGCGATACCCCTGGGCGGTCCGAATGTCGCCGAAGACATTCCGGAGACGCTGAACCGCTTGATCCCCGTCATCGCTGAAATCCAACGGCGTCATGCGCGTTTTGAATTGACCGTGCTGCATCATCACTGGGAAACGAACGCCGTGCTCAGACGGCAATTGCTGCCGCCATTCCGGCAGGGCCGGAAAAACCGCAAGGAGCATCGCTGTCCGCCGGTTCTGAACCTGCGGCCGGAAATGTTTCTGCTGGAACTGGTCGACCATTACCTGTTCGGCGTGCTGCATGAGATATTCTACACCTCGCTGATGGCGGAAAACCG
Source organism: Gammaproteobacteria bacterium (assembly GCA_024511045.1). GTDB lineage: Bacteria > Pseudomonadota > Gammaproteobacteria > Methylococcales > Methylomonadaceae > JANEMG01. The sequence continues at coordinate 610 of JANEMG010000514.1, forward strand.
GCAGCGTCTGCAGCACATGGAAGGCGCGGTGCAGCATCTCGACGAGCGCTGCGAAAGGCTCCGGCGAAAGGCGCAGACCTTTCGTCGGGAGGAGATCACCGAAGAGATCGAGGTGATATTGCTGACGGCGGAAAGTCTGTATTGATGGTATTCGGCCTTGGATTCGAATTATGTTCGGATCGCCGGGCCAAAAGCGCTGCGTTGTCCGTTGAAAGAACCGCCGCCGTTGCCACTACGTGCCATTTTTCCATTCCTCGGATTGTGGAATCGGGTTATTATATCCGCTGGATTTTGCAATACCATGCCTGTTCAGAGTCTCATTGCTGAAAATCGGCAAAACGATGTGCTTGGCCAGCCTGTCTCCGGACAACACGATTCACAATGACTGTGTCTGCGGCGGTGTGACAATCAAGACACCGGTCCAGTCAGTTGAGCGACGCTATCTTATATCATTCCATGACATCCGCCAGTTTCCAGCACCTCGCCAACTTCATCTGGTCCGTGGCCGATCTGCTGCGCGGCCCCTACCGGCCGCCGCAGTATGAGCGGGTCATGCTGCCCATGACGGTGCTGCGCCGCTTCGACTGCGTACTGGAACCCAGCAAGGCTAAAGTCCTGGCTGAATATAAAAAACTCGAAGGCAAGGACAGCCAGCTCGTTGACCGGGTATTGAACAGCCGCGCCAAGGGAGGGGATGGCAAGCCGCTCGGCTTCCATAACCACAGCCAGCTCGATTTCCAGAAGCTGAAGGGCGATCCGGACAACGTCGGGCGGCATCTGACCGACTACATCAACGGGTTTTCGGAGAACGTCCGCAAGATCTTCGAGTATTTCGAGTTCGAAAAAGAAATCGAAAAGATGGAGGAGGCCAACCGCCTCTATCTGGTGGTCTCCAAATTCGCCGAGATCGACCTGCATCCCGACGTGGTGGACAACAT
>JANEMG010000040.1 GCA_024511045.1 Gammaproteobacteria bacterium
ACTCCAGATTGCCTGATACTTAACCCATTTATTTTTTCGTCAGCATTTACAAACACCCATCCACGGGGTGTTTTCTTCGTAATCGATGGCTTGATGGCATCAATACTGCCGGTACAGCGCCGTGCCGGATTAGTGTCCGACGATTTTCAGACAGAATCCATGCAATTTTGTAACTACTCACCCATAGTAAAAGAAGCCCCTATGGGTGGTCTGTGGAGGAAGTGTCTTTGGCAGGGATGCCAAAGTCAAGCCTACAGGGATGTATTCTCGGCGTCTTCCGGAACAGACCGCCCATAGGAGCCTGAGTAGTTACGCAATTTTCATCATTTCCCGGAGCAGGAGTTGGGGCGTTCTATCCAGTTTGCCGCAGCCGGTTGCCAGCCCCCTGATTTACAGCCTTCAGGCCCGGGAGACAGGAAAGGCCAGAATCGAAGCGATTTCATCGTGTCCCGTCAGCAGCATCAATACCCGGTCCAGACCAATGGCCATGCCGGCACAGTCAGGAAGACCCGCCTCCAGTGCTGCCAGAAAACGTTCATCGACAGCGGCCTCTGGCAGACCGAGCCGTACCCGCGCCGCCCTGTCCCGGGCAAAGCGCTGGCGCTGCTCCCGGACATCGGTCAATTCATGGTACCCGTTGCCCAATTCCAGTCCATCGACAAAAATCTCCACCCTTTCCGCCAGCAGTGGATTGCCCGGCTTGAGCCTGGCCAGTGCCGCCTGACACGCGGGATAGTCATGGATCAGACAAATTGCCTTGCTGCCCAGGAAGGGCTGAACCAGATGGCTGAACAGAAAATCCAGCCACAGCGCATGATCTGCGCCGCAAATTGCAGCAGCCTCGGGCAATCGATGTCTCTCTGCGCAGCGGCGGTATGCCGAAAGATCGAAGCACAGTGCCTCGAGGCCGGTATATTCCCTGAACACCTGCGCATAACTGAAGCGCTGCACCGCATTCAGGGAGAGGGGCTCGCCCAGCAGAAACAGCAGAAGGTCGGCAGTCTCAGCCATCAATTGCGGCAAATCGTAATCCAGCCGGTACCATTCCAGCAGGGTGAATTCCGGATTATGCAGGCGTCCTGCCTCGCCCTCCCGGAAGGCCTTGCAGATCTGGAATATCGAACCACTGCCTGCGGCCAGCAGCCGCTTCATGGCAAATTCAGGCGACGTCTGCAGAAACAGCGCCGTTTTCCGGAAAGAAGTATGGGGAATAGTGAAAAAATCCAGATGCGGATCGCTGCCTATGGCCTGCCCGAGCAGCGGTGTTTCCACTTCCAGAACCTTTCTGGCGGCAAAAAAATCCCGGATCTTGCGCAGCATTTCCGCCCGCAAAGGCAAAATCTCCAATGCACAGGATGGCTCCCAGGCCAAGGGCATTATTCCCTGGCTCTGGACACATATTCTCCGGTGCGGGTGTCCACCTTGATGACTTCACCAGTCTGCACGAATAACGGTACACGTACAACGGCACCGGTTTCCAGCGTCGCCGGCTTGCCGCCGCCACCGGAAGTATCGCCGCGTACCCCAGGGTCGGTTTCAACGATCTTCAGCTCGACGAAGTTCGGCGGGGCAACGGACAATGGCACATCGTTCCACAGGGTCACGGTGCATTCGTCCTGCTCCTTCAGCCACTTCCCTGCATCGCCGACCGCATTCCTGTCGGCCGAATACTGTTCATAGGTATCGGGGACCATGAAATGCCAGAATTCACCATCGTTGTAGAGATACTGCATGCTCAACTCGACGACATCCGCCGCCTCGACCGATTCGCCCGACTTGAAAGTTCTTTCGATGACCCGACCGGTTTTCAGATTTCTGAATTTGACCCGGTTGAAGGCCTGTCCCTTGCCTGGCTTGACAAACTCGTTCTCGATAATCGAGCAGGGATCGCCATCGAGCATGACTTTCAACCCCCCTTTAAATTCATTGGTACTGTAACTGGCCATGGCGCCCTCAATTTCGACAAAATAAAATCAAAGGGCGCTATTATAAGCGCAATCCCTTGCCAGCGCGACCTTGTCAATCGGACTGCCGATCGGCAATGTCCTTGCGCAGGTTTTCGACTTCGGCTTCCAGCTTGCGCAGGCGCCTGCGCAATTCCGGAAGCTTCTGCACCAGGGCAGCCTGTTTGCGGTACTGGAAGGCTCTGGTAGCCGGAAACCCCAGGTAATTGGCATCATCCTCGATGCTGGACCAGACGGCGCTCTTGGCATGAACGAGCACATTGTCGCCAATGCGGATATGCCCGGCCACGCCGACCTGCCCCGCCAGCGTCACATCATTGCCCACCTCCACCGAGCCGGCGATGCCGACCTGGGCGACCATCATGCAGCGCTCGCCCAGCTTGGTACCGTGACCGATGACCACCAGATCGCTGAATTTGGTGTCCTTGCCGATATAGGTTTCTCCCAGCGTCGCCCGGTCGATGGCGCAATTGGCGCCCATTTCCACATCATCGTCGATCACCACCCGGCCAACCTGGGGGATCTTCAGCCAGCTGCCGTTGACCGGCGCATAGCCCAGTCCATCCTGGCCTACCACGGTACCGGCATGCAATGCCACCCGGTCGCCCAGACGGCTGTCATCGTAGATGGTGACATTGGGGTACAGGATGACATCGTCCCCGATGCAGACCCGGTCCCCGATATAGCAGCCGGGATAGACGATGGCATTCGCCCCGATCCGGACATGCTCGCCGATGGTCACGAAGGGACCGATGCTGGCATTTTCACCAATTTCCGCCGATGCGGCAATGCGGCATTGCTCATCGACACCCCATTGCGGATGCACACGATAGCCATGGATGATGATAATGGCCGCGGTAATGGCGGCATAGGGGTTTTCCGTGCGCATCACGGTCAATCCTTCCGGCACCGACTCCTGATCCGCGACGATCACCGCCGAAGCTTGGGTGAGCCTGAGCTTGGCCTTGTACTTGGGGTTGGATAGAAAACTGATTTCACCGGCCCGGGCATCATCCAGGGTGTTGGCCGAGACGATGTCCAGATCGGCATCACCCTCGATGCTGTTGGCAAAACCCTTATCGGCAAGCGCCGCAGAAAGTTCAGATAGTTTCATTAACTTGTTGGATGTCCTTATTAATGACTGGTCCGGTAGAGCATGCCGCAAAGCGGAACAAAAGACAAGATTCCCAAGGACCGGAACAGCTTATTGGATATAATCTCTGTCCTTTTCAGACCAGACGGCAGGGCTCCATGACCGGGTCGACCAACGCAAACCAGCATCACTCCGAAAACTGGCAGCAGCAGCTCGCCGCGGGCTTCTCGGATATCGAAAAACTCTGCCGCTATCTGCAGCTGGTACCGGCCGATCTGGGTATTTCCCGGACTGCCGCTGCAGCCTTTCCCCTGCGTGTACCGCAAGGCTTTGCCGCCCGCATGGAAAAGGGCAATCCGGAGGACCCGTTGCTGCTGCAGGTGCTGCCCGTCGAACAGGAAATGCACCCCTACCCGGGTTTCGGCACTGATCCCGTAGGCGACTTGGATGCGATCTCGGAGACTGGTGTCCTGCACAAATACCACGGCCGGGTGCTGTTCATCATCAGCGGCAGCTGCGCCATCAATTGCCGCTATTGCTTTCGCCGCCATTTCCCCTATGCGGATGTACAGCTGTCCCGGAAGAAACAACGCGCCGCAGTGCAATACATCGAAGATAACCCGGCTATCTCGGAGGTCATCCTGAGCGGTGGGGAGCCGCTGTTATGGAACGATGCGCGGCTGGGAGAGCTTTTCCAGCGGCTGGCCAGCATCGATCATCTGCAGCGCATCAGAATCCACAGCCGTCTGCCCATCGTCCTGCCCAGCCGGATAACCCCGCAACTGCTGGATTGCCTGGGACAGTCCCGGCAACAGGTGATTCTGGTGCTGCACAGCAATCACGCCAATGAAATCAGCACGGACGTAGCCATTGTCTGCAAGGCTCTCAGGCAAAGGAACATCACCTTATTGAACCAGTCGGTACTGCTGAAAAACATCAATGACTCCCCCGGCAAACTTTGCCTGCTGAGCGAGAAGCTGTTCCAGGCCGGCATCCTGCCCTATTATCTGCACCTCCTGGACAAGACAACCGGCACTGGACACTTCCTGGTCAGTGAAACCAATGCCCGGAATATCATCCGGGAAGTACAGAACAGGCTGCCAGGATACCTGGTGCCAAAACTGGTCAAGGAGGAGGCCGGCAGACTATCCAAAACCGCCATTGCCCTGTGAAATCCCGATCTTCAGGGCCTTGTCCTGCAGAGCCCGGGCCACATCGGTCTTTTACGGCAGAACAGCAGCACTGGGGCTTCCGGCAAATTGTCGCTGGACCATGGTTCATGATAGAATTCACTGTTCTTCAATCGTCCATACCAAGTCATTCCAGCAAGCCCCATGCCCAACCCAGAAAACACCCCTGCGCCAAATTTCATTCGCAGCATCGTTGCCCGCGACATCGAAGCAAACAAGAACGACGGCCAGGTCGTGACCCGTTTCCCGCCGGAACCGAACGGATTTCTGCACATCGGCCACGCCAAGTCCATCTGCCTGAACTTTGGCATCGCCGAGGAATTCAAGGGCCGCTGCAATCTCCGGTTCGACGATACCAACCCGGAGAAAGAGAGCGTCGAATTCATGCACGCCATCGAACGGGACGTGCACTGGCTGGGTTTCCAGTGGCATAAAATCTGTCATGCCTCGGATTATTTCGACCAGCTCTATGACTATGCCGTGCAGCTGATCAGGGACGGGAAAGCCTATGTCGACAGCCTGAGCGCCGAACAGATCCGGGAATATCGCGGCACCCTCACCGAACCCGGCAAGCCCAGCCCGGACCGTAACCGGCCCGTTGCCGAGAGCCTGGCATTGTTCGAAGCCATGCGCAACGGTGATTTCTCGGACGGCGCCTATGTGCTGCGCGCCAAGATTGACATGGCCTCGCCCAACATCAACATGCGTGATCCGACCCTGTACCGCATCCGCCGCACCCATCACCATCGTACCGGCGGCGATTGGTGCCTGTATCCCATGTACGATTATACGCACTGCATTTCCGATGCCATCGAAGGCATCACCCATTCCCTGTGCACGCTGGAATTCGAAGACCACCGCCCGCTTTATGACTGGGTGCTGGAGCAACTGCAGACCCCCAGCCACCCGCAGCAGATCGAATTCGCCCGGCTGTCCCTGGAATATACCGTGATGAGCAAACGCAAACTGCATCAACTGGTATCCGAGGGCCATGTCCACGACTGGGACGACCCGCGCATGCCGACCATCGCCGGTCTGCGACGTGCCGGCTACACGCCGGCCGCGATCCGGGACTTCTGCGAACGCATCGGCGTCACCAAGAAGGATGCCTGGATACAGATGGCGGTTCTGGAAAACTGCATACGCGAAGACCTGAACGATCATGCTCCGCGTGCCATGGCCGTGCTCAGACCGCTGCGCGTGGTGCTGGAAAACTACCCCGAGGACCAGGTCGAACAACTGCAGGCAGGCAATCACCCGCAACGGCCGGAAATGGGTACCCGCAACATTCCCTTTTCCAGGGTGCTGCTGATCGAACAGGAAGACTTCAGCGACAACCCCCCGCCCAAGTACAAGCGCTTGGTGGAAGGTGGTGAAGTCCGGCTGCGCAACGCCTATGTGATCAAATGCCATGCCGTGATCCGGGATGAAACCGGGCAGGTAACGGAACTGCGCTGCAGCTATGACCCCGAGACGCTCGGCAAAAAGCCCGAGGGACGAAAAGTCAAGGGCGTCATCCACTGGCTGTCGGAAGCTCATGCCAAACCTGCGGAACTGCGCCTCTACGACCGTCTGTTCAATATCCCAAATCCCGAATCATTGCCGGATTTTCGCGATGCATTGAACCCCCATTCCCTGGAAATTCTGCCGGACGGCAAGGTCGAGGCCAGTCTCGCCGAGGCCCGGCCGGGAAGCCGTTATCAATTCGAACGCACCGGTTATTTCTGCCTGGACCCGGACAGCAGCCAGGACAGACTGGTTTTCAACCGCACCGTGACACTGCGTGATACCTGGGCGAAACAATCCTGACCAGGGTAACCGCGCCTTGCACAACGAAAAATCGTCAACAGGCAAACCATGACCGACAAATATCAGCATATACTGCTGGCCATCGACTTCTCGGAACAGAGCGAGCTCATCGCAGCAAAGGCGAAGGAGCTGTCCCGACTTTATCGGGCGAAACTAAGCATCGTGCATGTGCTGGACAACATCGCCATGCCCGACACCGCCTACGACACCGTGATACCACTGGACCAGGATTCACACGACGAAGCCCTGGAAGCGGAAAAAACAAACTCATCGACATCGCCGACAGCCTGGACATCGACAGGAACTGCCGCTGGCTGGTGTGGGGCGTGCCAAAACAGGAAATCATCCAGGTTGCCGATGAGCAGCAGGCGGATTTGATCGTGGTCGGCTCCCATGGCCGGCACGGACTGGAACTACTGCTGGGCTCGACGGCCAACGCCATCCTGCATCATGCCAACTGCGACGTCATCGCGGTGCGGCTTCGGGATGCATAGCAGGCCGCGTAATGTTGCCGTACTACAGCGAAGGCCGCTGTCGGCTTCTGGAAACAGCTGAAGCTGTTTCACTCTACCGCATAACCCGACATCCCATTCAGGACATCCCGCAATGACCACCATCCGCCAGGACGACTTCATCGACAGCATTTTTTCGGCGCTGCAATATATCTCCTGCTATCATCCACCGGATTTCATCCGGGCCCTGCACGCCGCCTACGACAAGGAACAGAGCCAGGCCGCCAAAGACGCGATGGCGCAGATATTGATCAATTCCCGCCTGTGCGCCGAAGGCCAGCGACCCATCTGCCAGGACACCGGCATCGTCACGGTATTTCTGAAGATCGGCATGGACGTACGCTGGGACACCCGAATTGGCATCGAAGACATGGTCAACGCAGGCGTCCACAGGGCCTACACCCACCCGGACAATATCCTGCGCGCCTCGGTGCTGAAAGATCCTGCCGGCAAACGCATCAATACCGGCGACAACACCCCGGCGGTGATCCACATGCAGGTGGTTCCCGGCAGCACTGTCGAAGTCGAAGTCGCCGCCAAGGGCGGCGGCTCCGAGGCAAAAGCCAAATTCGTCATGCTCAATCCCTCCGACAGCATCCTGGACTGGGTACTGAAAACCGTTCCGACCATGGGCGCCGGCTGGTGCCCGCCGGGCATCCTCGGCATCGGCATCGGCGGCACCGCGGAAAAAGCCATGCTACTGGCCAAGCAGGCCTGCATGCAATGCATCGATATCCAGGAACTGCTGACCCGCGGCCCGGAAAATACCCTGGAAGCACAGCGCCTGGAAATCTACGACCAGGTCAATGCCCTGGGTATCGGCGCCCAAGGGCTGGGCGGGTTGACCACAGTGCTGGATGTGAAGATCCTGGATTATCCCACCCATGCCGCCAACAAGCCGGTGGCGATGATCCCCAACTGCGCGGCCACGCGCCATGTGTATTTTGTTCTCGACGGTTCGGGTCCCGCTGAATTTCAGCCGCCGAAACTTTCCGACTGGCCGGAGATCAGCTGGAGTGCCGGTGAAACCGCACGACGGGTCGACCTGGACCGTATCACCAGGGAAGACGTCGCCGCCTGGAAACCCGGCGAAACCCTGCTGCTCAGCGGCACGATACTGACTGGCAGGGACGCCGCACACAAACGCCTGGCCGATCTTCTGCAGAAGGGCGAAGCGCTGCCGGAAAACGTCGATTTTCACAACAAGTTCATCTATTACGTCGGCCCAGTCGACGCCGTCGGCGATGAAGTGGTGGGCCCCGCAGGCCCCACCACCGCGACGCGCATGGACAAATTCACCGAAGTGATGCTGGACAGGACCGGGTTGCTGGGGATGATCGGCAAGGCGGAACGCGGTCCCGAGGCTGTTGCCGCGATCAAGAAGCATCGCGCCGTCTATCTGATGGCCGTCGGCGGCGCCGCCTACCTGGTCTCGAAAGCGATCCGCAAGGCCCGCGTGGTCGCCTTTGCCGATCTGGGCATGGAAGCGATTCATGAATTCGTCATCGAGGACATGCCCGTCACCGTGGCCGTCGATGTCAACGGCCGGTCGGTGCATGACCAGGGGCCGAAACTCTGGAGATCCCGGATCGGTAAAATCCCCGTTGTCGAGAAAGAGCCGGATTCGTGATGCTTTTTCCCTACCGTTGAAATTTCCGTTGCACGGCCTGCGCCTTCCCAACTGCACATCATGCCGCATTGCTAATGCACCTGGGGGTTGAATCCAAGTCAAAAACATCCTGATTACCCACGAGCTTCGGCCATTACAGCATTGATGACTGCGTTCAATCAAAAGCACGTCATCAATGCCTGTCGATAATTTCGACCGGCGGGAGAATTCTTCACGTTCCTATGTTGAGGATGGCTGTCAAGCCCCATCCTGACGTCGGGATGACATGAATCATTATGGTTTCATCAGAGCGGAGAGTCATACATAATCAGGAAAAACATTGCTCCACCAGCAATGCTGAATATTCCTTTGGTGAATGTCATTCACCAATTCCCTTCCCCCGCCGCCAGCACACAACCAGGGGAATTGCACTTCTGAGCCGAATCCACCACGCATAATATCACCTGGAAAGAGTGACATTCAAAGTCCGGCGCCCTATACTTGATCAACGACACCTGCAGTCGGAATCCGGGAGAAGTGCTGTCGATGAATATACCTCGCTGCTGGAAAAAAACATTGCTGGGCATTTTGCTGGTCACATTGCTGTCGATAACGCTCTTTTTTGCCACCTGGCAATCCATCGTCGATATCTGGGTCCGCTCCAAAACCTTCAATCTCGGCTTTTTCATTGTCCCCATCAGCATCTGGCTGGTCTGGCAGCAAAAACACAAACTGCAGAATCTTTCTCCGCGATTCAGCTGGCCGGCAATCATTGCAGCGGCCTGCTGTGGTCTGGCCTGGCTTGCTGCCGATCTGATCAATGTTCTGGTTGTCAAACAATTTGCCGTGGTCGGCATGTTGATCAGCGGCTACTGGGCGTTGCTCGGCAACCACATCACTTCGAAATTGCTGTTTCCCATTGGCTTCCTGTTCTTCATGGTGCCGGTTGGTGATGCCTGGATCCCACCGCTGATGGAATATACAGCGACGTTTACCGTGGCACTGCTGCGTTTGACCAGCATTAGCGTATATCGGGAAGGCTTCGACTTCACCCTGACCAAGGGCTCCTGGTCGGTAATCGAGTCATGCAGCGGTATCAACTCCCTGATCTCAACCATAACGATCGGCGCCGTCTACAGCTATCTGACTTTTACCCGATATTGGAAACGGGCCCTGTTTATGCTGCTATGCATCGCCATCCCGATCATTGCCAATGGTTTTCGCGCCTATCTGATCGTGCTGATTGGTCATCTCAGCAACATGAAATTTGGACTCGGTTTAGATCATTTTTTTATGGTCAGGTCATTTACGTCTTGGTACTGCTTTTTCTGTTTTATATTGGCTCTCTGTGGCGGGATACGCCCCAGGCAGAAGCATCAGAACAGGCGACTCCTCAGCAGGCAGCAACTGCCGAATGCTCCACTGTACACTTGCTGTCGATGCTGCTTGTCATCGGCGCTATCTATTCCATCTGGCCCGCAGGGGCCACACAGTTGAAAACCCTGCAGATGCACAATACCGATTCGGGACTGCATGACAGTACACCCTCGTTAAATTGACTGCCTGCGGACAACCCGTATTGGGGCTGGGCCCCTCACTTCCAGGGTGCGACCCATACCGTGATGACCTATTTCCAGAACGATACCGACCTGGTCGGCCTGTATCAGGCCAATTTTGGCCAGGAAACCCAGGGCGGCGCAGAACTGGTCAATTCTCAGCATGTACTGGTCGACAGAATACAGCAGATCAGATGGAGGATAATTCACCAGGGCGCAATGCAGCTGCCGCAAAACCACCGCCCCCCGCTATTCGCGGAAGAAAGCATACTGCGCAGTGCCAATACCGATCTCGTGATTTTGCGCTGGCATCAGATCGGTGATGAAAACACCGCCAATCCTTACCGGGCCAAGCTGCTGCAATTACTGAAGCGTCTGACAGGCGACGCATCTCCCGAATCATTGATGCTGATAATGACTGCGGCACCACCCGATGACTACGACGCTGCCAGAGCGAGACTGAAAAAATTTGCCAATTCCCTGTTCCGTCATGGGCCATAATAGATTCAAACGACCCTGCCGCCTTTTCCATGCGTCACTTGCCAGCCAGATAATTGTCCGGGAACCACTGCCATGAGCATCGTGCAGCCGGAACCTGAACAGCCTGAATTTTTCACGGACCTGCTGGATTCCGTTCATGCCTATGAACGGCAGACATCCGATTTCAGCCAGGAAATCATATCGACCGTCATTGCCGACTATAATTTCTACGGCTACGCTGCGGCCGCACTCGGCTACTCACTGCTGCTGATCCTGGCATTGCTCAGAAGCCAGAAAAACCCGGTCAATATCTTCTTTGTGCTCGCAGTCAGCCTGTCACTGGCCTGGTCCGGCTATACCGCTTATGCCCTGAATACACCGGCCATCTTCATTTCCGAGGCGCTGCCTTTGGAAACCCTGTGCTATGGCAGCTGGTTTTTATTCCTGACCATTCTGATCATTCACCAGCAATTTAGCGACAACTATGCCTTGTTGATCAAAACCTGGTATTTCCATGGCTTGCTGCTGCTTGCCGCAGCCTTGCTATTGGAAACGGCAACGGAGTTCCGCTATTTTGTCCAGTATCTGCTTGGCCTCGATCCGCGCTTTCTGTTCCATCTGGGTTTTGCCATCATTGGCCTGGTGCTGATCGAACAATTGTATCGCAACGGCTCCAGGGAACAGCGCTGGTCAGTGAAGTTCCTGTGCCTGGGCCTGGGAACGCTATTCCTGCTCGATTTTGTACTCTACAGCCATTCGGTTTTCTATGAAAAACTCGATTTCGCCATTTGGGATTCACGGGGCTTCATTCATCTGCTGACAGCCCCCTTGCTGGCCATTTCCATAAGACGGATTCCAGATACCACCTTTGCCGCGGAAATTTCTGTTTCCAGACAGGTTGTATTTCACACGGCGATTTTGCTCGGCACCGGAATCTATCTGCTGCTGATGTCTGCTGCGGGTTATTACATCAGGGACCATGGGGGCAGTTGGGGGGAAATCGCACAAACGGTTTTCATCGCAATCGCGACGCTGCTGCTACTGATTTTCCTGTTTTCCGGAAAATTTCGCGCCCAGGCCAAGGTATTTTTCAATAAACACTTTTTTCAGTACCGTTATGACTACCGGGAGGAATGGCTCAAGCTGAGCAAAACCCTTTCCGAATTGAATTCCCTGCAACAGTTGTCCGGATTTATCGTCAAGACCCTGGCCGACCTGGCCGACCTGGTCGACAGTACCGGCGGCGGCTTGTGGCTGAAAAACGAACAGGGGGACTATTACCTTGCCGAAGACTGTAATCTGGGATTTCAAAGCATGCAACTGGTCATATATGGTCCGCCCCGTATTGCAAGAGAAAATTCGTTCGTGACAAAAGAAATATTGCTTCCATATATCCGGCCTTTGTCTGAGTATGTCTAATACCTCTGGCCC
>JANEMG010000041.1 GCA_024511045.1 Gammaproteobacteria bacterium
AAGGTGTGGCGAAGCGGCACGGACGCAGGACGGCCGGGGCAATAATGGTTGTCGCGTTGGCGAGTCGATTTTGGAGACTTGGATGTCCCAAAATCTATCACGAGGTAGCGACACGCTTGCATAATCAATGGCCACAAGGCCTTGATTATGAAGAAAACAGCAAATCGCATTTGCTGTTTTATTTCTATAAACATCCCATGGATGGGTGTTTATAGACTCTAACTAATTAACTTTTTCAGGGTGCAAATATTATGAGTAACGCTCTCGCTTTACCTGTAAATGCTGCCGTTGGTTCGATCGATTCCTACCTCAATCTGGTCAGCCAGATGCCAAAACTGAGCTCCGAGGAGGAGCGTGAGTTGGCGTTGCGCTACCATGAACAGGACGACCTGGATGCCGCAAGAAAACTGGTGATGGCTAATTTGCGCTTTGTCGTTCATATAGCCCGGGGTTACAGTGGCTATGGTCTGCCCCTGCCGGATATTATCCAGGAAGGCAACATCGGTCTGATGAAGGCGGTCAAGCGCTTCGATCCCAATGTAGGGGTGCGCCTGGTGTCCTTTGCCGTGCACTGGATCAAGGCGGAAATTCATGAATACGTGATTAAAAACTGGCGCATCGTCAAAATTGCCACGACCAAGGCGCAGCGCAAGCTTTTTTTCAATCTGCGAAAATCCAGAAATACCTTGTCCTGGCTGACCCGGGCGGAGGCCGAGGCCGTTGCCGAGGACCTGGACGTCAAGGTGGAGACGGTCTACGAAATGGAGAAGCGTCTCGACAGTCGGGACATGATGTTCGATATGCCGCGTGATGCCAGCGAAGAGTCTTACAATGCGCCGGTCAATTATCTGGAGCAGAAAAATGCCGATCCTGCACTGCTGCTGGAAAAGACTGACTGGCAGGATCACAAGGAAGGACTGCTGGAGCAGGCGATGCAGGATCTGGACGATCGCAGCCGTGATATTCTCGTCAGTCGCTGGCTGAACGAGGAAAAGGCCACGCTGCATGAATTGGCCGAACGCTACCAGGTTTCTGCGGAAAGGATCAGGCAGCTGGAAAAAAATGCCATGAAAAAGCTCAAGAAAGCGGTCGTCCTGGAAGCATAGAGGCGCTTGGGGAACAGGTGGCCAGACTCGGATTTCTGACACTGTCAGGCGAAGGCAGGCTGCAGGACCACCAGGTCCGGGGATATGCTTTGAGACAACAAAAAAGGCCTTGCAGTTTTCTGCAAGGCCTTTTTTTTTGGTACCGAGGGTCGGAATCGAACCGACACGGTGTTGCCACCACTGGATTTTGAATCCAGCGCGTCTACCAGTTTCGCCACCCCGGCTTAGCTGGCTATTATATAGGAAGCCCTTTGTCAATGCCAGTGCAGCAGCCATTTTCCTTTGATTGATGGGCCCTGGATATCATCTTGAATTGGTAACTACTCACCCCTGCCGGAAGAAGCCCCTGCAGGTGGTCTGTGGAGGAAGTGTCTTTGGCAGGGACGCCAAAGCCAGGCCTGCAGGGACGAATTTATGGCGTCTTCCGGGACAGACCACCCATAGGGGCCCGAGTAGTGACTTGAATTGTTGCAATCATCCAGAAGCCGGAAAACAGCGGACGGCGACCCTTTGTCATGCAAAAAAGTGATTTTTATTATTCTCTGCCGCAGCGCCTGATTGCGCAGCAGCCCTTGCCGGAACGCAGTGCCAGCCGGCTTTTGTGTCTCGATGCCGAAACAGGGCAGGTGCGCGACCGGATGTTCAGGGATTTCATCGATTTGCTCGATGACAGGGATCTGCTGGTCTTCAACGACACGAAAGTCATACCCGCCCGATTGATGGGAAAAAAAACCACTGGCGGCAAAGTGGAGATATTGATCGAACGCATCGTCGGTGCGCAACAGGCCATTGCCCATATACGCGCCAGCAAGGCTCCGAAGCCAGGAGCGGTCATCGAGCTGCAGGAGGGTTGCCGTTGTACGGTTTTGGGCAGGGAGGATGATTTGTTCATACTGGAATTTTCCGGGCAGGAGAGTATCGAACAACTATTGCAGCGGATTGGCCACGTGCCGCTGCCGCCCTATATCGCCCGGCAGGATGCTGCCGACGATCGCAGCCGATATCAAACGGTATTCGCCCGGAAATCGGGAGCCGTCGCCGCGCCGACTGCGGGACTGCATTTCGACCAGCAATCGATGGCCCGGATCGAGGCCAGGGGCATCAAGAGCAGCTTCGTGACCCTGCATGTCGGCAGCGGGACTTTTCAGCCGGTGCGCGTGGAAAACCTGGCCGAGCATGTCATGCATAAAGAGTATTATTCGGTTTCCCGGGAAACGGTGGATCTGGTGCAAAAAACCCGGCAGCAGGGCGGCCGGGTAATCGCCATCGGCACCACGTCGGTGCGGGCGCTGGAATCGGCGGCCGGCAGCGGTGATCTGCAGCCCGGGTTCGGCGATACCGAGCTGTTCATCACTCCCGGGTACCAGTTTCGCTGCGTCGACGCCATGCTGACCAATTTTCATCTGCCGGAGTCCACGCTGTTGATGCTGGTTTGCGCATTTGCCGGCTACCAGCCTGTGATGGATGCTTATCGACATGCCATCGCCGAATCCTATCGCTTCTTCAGCTATGGTGATGCAATGTTTATTTGCCGTGGGCATTAGACGTGCAACCTGGCAATATGGGAAAATGGTATTTGTTTTTTTCAAGTTGGGCGCTGCCTTACAGAACTGGTGCTGTACCCGTCGTGTTCATGAGGCCCTGTAAGAAAATTTGGATTGATGACAATCTCCGAGACCTGCAAAAATTTTAACCGAGAATTTATCCTGGGCGCTGGCCAGGCGCTGTCGTGATGGCTGGCAATTCTCCGGCAATTCTTTCCCCGAAAATTCCCACGCAGACACAGCAGGTTCAAAACTGGGCCGGTTTGAACGGCTGCGCGGATGCACTGGCCATGGCCGAGATGATCAGGCAGGAAGACCGCCTGTTTGTCGTTGTTACCCCGGACAACCATACCGCCCTGCGTCTGGAACACGAACTGGTGTTCTTTTTGCAGGGGGACGTTCCCATTTTGCATTTTCCCGATTGGGAAACCCTGCCCTACGACGCGTTTTCCCCGTTGCCGGATATCGTTTCGGAGCGCTTGAAGACGCTGGCTGCACTGCCGCAGGTCAAAAGGGGGGTGTTGATCGTCGCCGTGTCGACGCTGATGTACCGGCTGGCGCCCAGAGAGCATATCCTGGCGAACAGCCTGGCCATTGCCATTGGCGACCGCTTCAATCTGCAGGAAAACCGGAAAAAACTGGAAAGTGTCGGTTATCAATGCGTTGCCCAGGTTTATCAGCATGCGGAATTTGCCGTCCGGGGATCGATCATCGATCTTTTTCCCATGGGCAGTTCAGTTCCTTACCGGATCGAATTGTTCGATGACGAAGTCGACTCCATTCGGACCTTCGATCCGGAAACACAGCGTTCGCAGCAGAAGATAGAAAGGATCGAACTGTTCCCGGCCAGGGAATTTCCCTTTACCGAACAATCCATCAAGCATTTTCGCCAGGCCTTCCGCGAGCAGTTCCCCAATATTTCCCAGCGCAATCTGATTTATCAGGATGTCAGCAAGGGCGTCACCCCCGGGGGGATCGAATATTATCTGCCCTTGTTCGTCGATGCCACGGAGACGCTGTTCGATTATCTGCCCGACTCCGCGCTGCTGGTATTGTTCGGGGCCAATGCATCCATCGCGGAAAGCTTTGCCGAAGAAGTGGAAAATCGTTATCAGCAGCGCAGATACGATACCGAGCGACCATTGCTGGAGCCGCGGAAATTGTTTCTGTCGGCCGAGGAATTCATCCAGAGACTGGCGCGATTCTCACGGGTTGTCGTGCATGCCGAACAGCTGCACCAGAAGGCCGTAATCGAATTTCAAAGTCTGCAGCTGCCAGACCTGAGCATCGATCCGCGCTTGAAAGAACCGGCCGGCAGGCTGCAGAAATTCATCGATGAATTTTCCGGCAGAATTCTGTTTGTCGCGGAAACCATTGGCCACCGGGAAGTCATTGCCGAAAAGCTGCGCGGGTTTCAGTTGCACTTGACGCCGGTCGATTCCTGGAGTGAATTTCTGCAGGGCGATCAGCGCTTGTGTATCGTCATTGCACCGATGGATCATGGCTTATGGGTGCCGCAGCCCGGTATTGCCATCATCACCGAAAGCCAGTTGAGCGGGGAAAGGGCGCAGCAGCGCCGCAGAAGACGCAAGTCGGCGGTTCGGGAACTGGAAAATATCGTCCAGAATCTCAATGAACTGACCGTCGGTGCGCCGGTGGTGCATCAGGACCATGGCGTCGGGCGTTACCTGGGATTGCAGATTCTTCCGATCGGCGGCATCGATGCGGAGTTTCTGACTCTGGAATATGCCAATGGCGATAAAATTTATGTGCCGGTTGCTTCGCTGCATCTGATCGGCCGCTATACCGGTGTCAGTCCGGAAAATGCTCCCTTGCACAAGCTGGGCAGCAGCCAGTGGAGCAAGGCCAAGAAAAAAGCCATCGCCCGGGTCCGTGACGTCGCCGCCGAATTGCTCGATATCCATGCCAGGCGGGCCCTGAAGAAGGGCCACGCACTGACCTGCAGCGTTGATGACTACCAGGCCTTCGCGGCGGCTTTTCCCTTCGAGGAGACGCCGGACCAGCAGGTCGCCATCGAAAATATCATCGCCGATATGGCCAGGGAGCAGCCGATGGATCGGGTGATCTGCGGCGATGTCGGTTTCGGCAAGACGGAAGTGGCGATGCGCGCGGCGTTCATTGCCGTACAGAGCGGCAGGCAGGTTGCGATCCTGGTGCCTACCACGCTGTTGGCGCAGCAGCATTTTCATAATTTTCGGGACCGGTTTGCCGACTGGCCGATACGGGTGGAGGTGTTGTCCCGTTTCGTCACCCCTAAACAGCAGAAAAGCATTGTTGCCGATCTCGTCGAGGGCAAGATCGATATCGTCATCGGCACGCACAAGTTGCTGTCCAAGGAAATCAGGTATCGGAATCTCGGTCTGCTGGTGATCGATGAAGAGCACCGCTTCGGGGTGCGGCAAAAAGAGCATTTCAAACGCCTGCGCAACGAACTGGATATGTTGACCATGACCGCGACGCCGATTCCGCGTACCCTGAACATGGCGATGTCGGGTTTGCGGGACATTTCCATCATCGCCACGCCGCCGCCGAACCGGCATGCCATCAAGACTTTTATCAGTGAATGGAACGATGCACTGGTGCAGGAGGCCTGTCAGCGGGAAATCAAGCGCGGCGGGCAGGTGTTTTTTCTGCACAATGACGTCAAGAGTATGGACCGGATGGCCCGTGAACTGGCGCGACTGGTGCCGGAGGCGCGCATGGAAATCGCCCACGGACAGATGCCGGAAAGGGAACTGGAACGTATCATGCTGGATTTCTATCATCAGCGCTTCAATGTACTGTTGAGTACCACGATTATCGAAAGCGGCATCGACATACCCAGTGCCAACACCATCATCATCAATCGTGCCGATAGGCTGGGTCTGGCGCAGCTGCATCAGCTGCGTGGCCGCGTGGGGCGCTCCCATCACCGCGCCTATGCCTATTTTCTGGCGCCGCCCCGCAAGCTGATGAGCAAGGATGCATTGAAGCGCCTGGAAGCGGTCGAGTCTTCCGGAGATCTGGGGGCCGGGTTTATGTTATCCTCGCATGATCTGGAAATTCGCGGCGCAGGGGAACTGCTTGGTGACGAACAGAGCGGGCAGATACAGGAGATTGGTTTCACTCTCTATACCGAGTTGCTGGAAAGAGCCGTCAAGGCATTGAAAGCAGGTCGTCAGCCGGAGCTGGATATGCCGATCGATGCCGGTGCCGAAGTGGATTTGCAGTGCCAGGCGTTGATTCCGGAAGATTACCTGCCGGACATTCATGCCCGCCTGGTCCTGTACAAGAGAATCGCCAACACCGACAACGACGAAGAACTGCGGGAACTGCAGATTGAAATGATCGACCGTTTCGGTCTGCTGCCGGAGCCGGTGAAAAATCTCTTCAGCATCACGGAACTCAAGCACAAGGCGGCTAGGATAGGCCTGAAAAAAATCGAGGCCAACGATGCCGGCGGTCGCATCGTTTTCACTGCCGAGCCGAAAATCGACATGCAGCAACTGTTGATGTTGATACAGACCGAGGCGCAATGCTATAGATTCGATGGCGGAGACAAGCTGCGCTTTATTCGTAAATTTGCAGGGGTCGAGGACAAACTGCAGTTCCTGCATCGGCTGCTGGACAAGTTGACGGTCAAAGAAGAAGAACAGGAGCTGCTGGCTTGATGCTGCACCGGTTTGGTGGTGGCGAAGGCTTTAAATAATCTATGAAAATTCAATTACTGGCATTTCTATCCGGATATTCGGGGAAAGTCGCAGCGGTAATGCTTCTGTTGCTGCTGGGCGGTATGGACAGTTACGCTGCAGGACGCTGGTATCAGGTGGAGCTGATCGTTTTCAAGCAGTCTGGCGCAACGACGGAGCATTTTTACCAGACTGCGCACCGGATCGTCTGGCCCGGCCGGCTGGTCGAACTGTCCGGTTATGCCTCTCTGCAGACCCTGCAGGCCAGACCCGTGTCCTATACAAAAATCAAATCCTCGGACTGGACGATGCACTGGCCGGAAAGGCAGTTGAAGCGGGCGGGCGGTTATACGCCGTTGCTGCATGTTTCCTGGCTGCAGCAGGTGGGACGCAACCGGCTGAGCAATGCCGTACATGTCTATAGGACTGATGGTCATGGCGATTATCCTGTCAATGGCCATGTCAGAATTCAGCGCGGCAACTATCTGCATCTGCTGGTGGACCTGGAGTATACCGGGGATGTCGTCGATGGCGAGGCGTTTCGCACCGTCGTCTATCGGCTGAAGGAAAAACGGCGCATCAAGCTGAATGAAATCCACTATCTGGACCATCCCAGGTTTGGTGTCATCGCCAAGGTCAAGCTCGTTGCCGTCGGTCGCTGATCGAAATGCCCGGTAGCGCTGACCTGTCAGAGGAACTGCGGCAGTCGGTTCTGGAAGCAATCCGGAAGCAAACGCCGCTGCGGATCGTCGCCAGAGACAGCAAGTCTTTCTATGGGCGTGAAACACAGGGCTGGAAACTGCAGGTGGATGGTCACAGCGGTGTGATCAATTACCAGCCCAGCGAGCTGGTGATCACCGCCAGAGCCGGAACCCCACTCGTTGAAATCCAGCGGCTGCTGGCCGGGCAGCAGCAGATGCTGGCCTTCGAGCCGCCTGATTTCGCCGGCGCGGCAACGCTGGGCGGAACCATGGCCTGTGGCTTTTCCGGACCTCGGCGGGCGTTTGCCGGTGCGGCCCGGGATCATATGCTGGGCTGCAAGCTGATCGATGGTCGTGGTCAGGTGCTGGCTTTTGGCGGCGAAGTGATGAAAAATGTCGCCGGCTACGATGTGTCGCGGTTGATGGTTGGGGCGCTGGGGACGCTGGGTATTCTGTTGGAAGTGTCCTTGAAGGTGCTGCCCCTGCCGGAGCGGGAGTCGACACGCTGCTTCGCCATGCCGATGCAACGCGCCCTGCAGAAAATGGCCGATTGGCAGGTGCAATCGCTGCCGGTTTCCGGGTTGGCCTATGATCGGGGGCGCCTGTATGTCCGTCTGTCCGGAATGGATGGGGCGGTATCGGCCGCAGGGAAAAAGCTGGGTGGCGATGTACCCGGGCAGGAACAGGAATTCTGGGAGAAACTGCGCGAGAAAAGGCTGGATTTTTTTGACCGGCGGAATGCCTTATGGCGTATTTCCGTTGCTCCGCAGATACCGGAACTGCCTGTCGACGGCCGTTGGCTCTATGACTGGGGTGGCGCCCTGCGCTGGCTGAAAACGGCAGCGCCGGCGGGTGAGATTTTTGCCGCGGCTGCCAGGGTGCAGGGTCATGCCTTGCAATTCTGGGGCATGCAGCGCAGTGGCCAGGTGTTTCACCCTTTGCCGGAAAATTTGTCTGTACTGCACCGCAATCTGAAGCGCGCATTCGATCCCCGGGGTATTTTCAATCCAGGGCGGATGTATCAGGGATGTTGACCAAGGCGGTCGGTTACGCAGGAAAGCACTGTATTCCCGGGCAGGGCAGGAACAGTCCTGGTAGGGAACGGCATGCAAACTAGATTGTCGAAATTTGTCAAGAACGAACCGGAATACCGGGATCTGGAGACAATTCTGCGCAGCTGTGTACACTGTGGATTCTGCAATGCGACCTGTCCCACCTATCAGCTGCTGGGTGATGAACTGGATGGGCCGCGGGGGCGCATTTACCTGCTCAAGCAGATGCTGGTGGGGTATCCGGTTTCCGCTTTGGCGCAGAGGCATCTGGACCGCTGTCTGAGCTGCCGGTCCTGTGAAAGCACCTGTCCGTCCGGGGTGCGTTACGGACGTTTGCTGGATCTGGGACGGGTCATGGTCGAATCCCGGGTGCGGCGGCCATGGCTAGACAGAGCGCGGCGCAGTTTGATGCTACGGGTGTTTCCCCATGCCCGGCGCTTTGCATTGTTCATGCGCCTGGGTTGGCTGCTGCGGCCCTTGCTGCCCCGGGCAGTGCAGAGGAAATTGCCGGAGCGTCAGGAACGCCAATCCTGGCCCGAAGCACGACATGGCCGGAAGATGCTGATTTTCAGGGGCTGTGTTCAGGAATCGCTGCGCCCGGCGATAGATTTTACTGCGGCCAGGATTCTGCAGGATCTGGGTATTTCCCTGCTGCGGGTGAAATCGACGGGATGCTGCGGTGCCTTGAATTATCATTTGTCCGATCATGAGCGGGCGTTGGCCTTTGCCAGAAGCAATATCGATGCCTGCTGGCCGTATGTGGAGCAGGGGGCGGAAGCCATTGTCATGACCGCCAGCGGTTGTGGACTGATGGTCAAGGAATATGCGCAGTTATTGCGGCATGATCGTCACTATGCGCAAAAGGCGGCACGCCTGTCGGCCATGGCGAAAGACATCAGCGAGATTCTGGCTGGCGAGGATTTGTCCTGTTTTTCCAGGGCCAGGACGGCCAGTGTTGTCTTTCAGTCGCCCTGCACACTGCAGCACGGCCAGAAACTTTCCGATGTTGTGGAAGCACTGCTGGAAAAAGCCGGCTACCAGTTGACGTCGGTGGCAGATGCGCATTTGTGCTGCGGGTCTGCCGGCGTCTATGCGCTGCTGCAGCCGGATCTGGCAGGGCGTTTGCTGCAGGACAAGCTGCAGGCCCTGCAGGCTGGGGAGCCGGATATTATCGCCACAGCCAATATCGGCTGTCTGAATCATCTGCAGTCGGCAAGCCCTGTTGCCGTGAAGCACTGGCTGGAATTATTGCCGTGACAGGCGTTTTGTCCGGTTGTTCGCAGAGGAAATTGGAACGCTGTATCCTGACTGGTTAGAGTCTTTAAACGCCCATCCATGGGAAGTTGATAGAAATAAAGCAGTAAATGCGATTTGTTGTTTTCTTAATAATCAATGGCTTGTTAAATAATCGAATTAAAAAATACCTGCAAAGTAACTACTCACCTATAGTGAAACAAGCCCCTACAGGGATGTATTCACGGCGTCTTTCGGAACAGACTACCCATAGGGGCCCGAGTAGTTACTCTAAAAAGGAATTAAGTGTCGTAACAACAATAGGTGCTGCATCAGTGCCCGTCATTTATAGGCGGGAGCTGGCTGGAGAGACATTTGCGACGGGATCTGGCTGACAGGTATGAAACCGCAGCATGCAGGTCATTTTTCCTGATCTGGAAAAATGTTAGAATGAGCTGTTCAGTATAACTGGAAGTTGTGAAACAATACAACTTCTGAGAAGAATTTTTCGAGAAAAATGACGCAAAAATTATATATCCAGACCAATGGTTGCCAGATGAACGAGTATGATTCCGCCAAGATGCGGGATGTGCTCCGGGCATCCCATGGCCTGCAATTGACCGACAACCCCGATGAAGCCGACGTGCTTTTGCTGAATACCTGTTCCGTGCGTGAAAAAGCACAGGAAAAGGTATTTTCCGCACTGGGCAGATGGCGGCCATTGAAGGACCGGCGTCCGGAGGTGATCATTGGCGTCGGTGGCTGTGTGGCCAGCCAGGAGGGCGAAGCGATCCAGAAGCGTGCACCCTATGTGGATATCGTCTTTGGGCCGCAGACACTGCATCGGCTGCCGCAGTTACTGGATGAAGCCAGGGTCGGTCGCCAGCGGCTCGTGGATATTTCCTTTCCGGAAATCGAAAAGTTCGATGCCTTGCCGAAACCCCGGGCAGAAGGGGTCAAGGCCTTCGTTTCGGTGATGGAGGGCTGCAGCAAATATTGTACGTTCTGCGTCGTTCCCTATACCCGGGGGGAAGAAATCAGCCGTCCACTGGACGATGTCATCAGGGAAATCGCCGTACTCGCCGAACAAGGCGTACGTGAAATCAATCTGCTGGGGCAGAATGTCAATGCCTATCGCGGCGAGATGGAGGACGGCGACGTGGCGGATTTTACCCTGTTGCTGCATTATGTGGCGGCCGTCGAGGGGATTCAGCGGATTCGCTATACGACGTCGCATCCCATCGAATTCAGCGATGAATTGATTCGGGCCTACGCGGAAATTCCGCAGCTGGTCGATCATCTGCACTTGCCCGTGCAGAGCGGCAGCGATACGATATTGCGGCGCATGAAGCGCGGCCATACCCGGGCGGACTACCTGCAGACGATAGCCAAATTGCGCAGCATACGTCCCAATATCAGTTTGTCTTCGGATTTCATCGTCGGTTTTCCCGGCGAGACCGATGCGGAATTTGCCGAGACCATGGCATTGATCGAAGAAGTGGGTTTCGATTTGTCGTTCAGCTTCATCTACAGTCCCAGGCCAGGCACTCCGGCGGCGGATTTGCCGGACGATGTCACGATGGAAGAAAAAAAACGCCGCCTGCAGGAATTACAGCAGCGCATCAATCGGCAGGCAGCAGACATTTCCCGGGCGATGATCGGCACGGTGCAGACCATTCTCGTGGAAGGCAAGTCAAAAAAGAATCCGCTGCAGATGACCGGGCGAACGGAAAACAACCGGGTCGTCAATTTCAATGGCCATCCCAGGCTGGCCGGCCAGTTTGTCGATGTGATGATTACCGAAGCCCTGCCCAATTCGCTGCGCGGAAGATTGCTGGAATCCTCACTGCAGCGTATCATTCAACAGCATGCCTGAGCATTTGACCAACAACGCACAATATCTGGAGATGACCCTCAACCCGGCCGACAATCGGCGGCTGGCCAATCTTTGCGGGAAATTCGATGAGCACCTGCGGCAGATTGAAAAACGTCTGACCGTGGAAATTGCCAATCGCGGCAATCAGTTCAAACTGCGTGGCTCCCGGCAGTCGCTGCAGGCGGCCAGCGTCCTGCTGGAGAAGCTGTTTGCGGCCACCGAGACGGAAACGATTACACCGGAACAAGTCCATTTGTCGCTGCAGGATGCCAGTATCGATGCGCTGCTCGAACCTTCCCGGCAGGCACACGTCCCTATCGCTATCAAGACCCGGCGTGGAGTGATCAGGGGACGGGGGGACAATCAACAGCAGTATCTCAAGAATATCATGAGCCATGATATCAATT
>JANEMG010000359.1 GCA_024511045.1 Gammaproteobacteria bacterium
CAGCAGCCTTTGCGGCCGGGCTTCCTGACAAAAATGCCGATAGTCCCCGTAGGTGAGGATATCGGCAAATTCATGGTAATCGAGGCCCGCCCGGCGCAGTTTTTTGTCGTCCAGCGCAAATCCCAGCGGCTCGATCAAATGCAGCTGCGCGCCGGTGTTGGCGCACAGCCTGATGATATTGCCCGTATTGGCCGGTATCCCCGGTTCATACAGAACAATATGCAGCATCAATCATCGACGGAGACCGGAGTGAGCTTCCAGATCTCCCGGTTGTAGTCGCTGATGGTCCTGTCCGTGGAAAACTTGCCGCTGTAGGCACAGTTGAGGATGCTCATCTTCGTCCAGCGCTCCTGGTCCTGATAGGCCAGCTTGACGCGCCGCTGGGCGTCGATGAAACTGCGGAAGTCGGCAATGGTCATCCAGGGATCGTGGGAACTCTTCATGGAATTGATGATATCGTCGAAAATACCCGGTTCGAACTGGTTGAAATGGCCGCATTCCAGCAGTTTGAAGACCCTCTTCAAATCCTGGTCCTGTTCGATCATCGACACCGGGTCGTAATGGTGGCGCATCTCTTCGACTTCGCTTTCGGTCAATCCGAACAGAAAGAAATTGTCTTCCCCGACTTCTTCGCGGATTTCGATATTGGCGCCGTCCAGGGTACCGATGGTGATCGCACCATTCATCATGAACTTCATGTTGCCGGTACCCGAGGCCTCCTTGCCGGCCGTGGAGATCTGTTCCGAGAGGTCCGCGCCCGGGCAGATTTTTTCCATTGCCGAAACCCGGTAATTGGGCAGAAACACCAGCTTCAGCATGTCACCGATATCCGGATCGGAATTGACCACGTTGCTGACATTGTTGATCAGCTTGATGATCCTCTTCGCCATGTAATAGCCCGGCGCCGCCTTGCCGCCGATCAGCACGCAGCGGTTGGTCCAGTTGGCGGTATCGCCCCGCTTGATGCGGTCATAGAGATGGATGACATGCAGTACATTCAACAACTGCCGCTTGTACTCGTGAATCCGCTTTACCTGCACGTCGAACAAGGAATCGACATTCAGCTCGACGCCCAGTTCGGCCTTTTTGAAATCGACCAGCCGCTGTTTGGCTGCCTGCTGTACTTCGTGCCAGCGCTTGCGGAATTTTGCATCCTCGGCCAGCGGCGCCAGTTTGCGCAGCTGGGAAAGATCCGTCAGCCAGCCTTCACCGATGTTTTCCGTGATCAATTCCGCCAGCTCCGGGTTGCAGGCCGCCAGCCAGCGGCGCGGTGTCACGCCATTGGTCTTGTTGTTGAATTTTTCCGGCCATAATTGATAGAAGTCGTTGAACAGGCCATGCTGCAGCAGTGTCGAATGCAGTTCTGCGACGCCGTTCACCGAAAAGCTGCCGACGATGGCCAGATAGGCCATTCGGACCTGCTTCTCCCCGCCCTCTTCGATGATCGACATTCTTGCCATGCGCTCCAGATCGCCGGGCCAATGCGCGGATACCTGGGCCATGAACTTGGCGTTGATCTCGTAGATGATTTCCAGCAGTCTGGGCAAGAGCCTCTGGAACAGGCTGACCGACCATTTTTCCAGCGCTTCGGGAAGCAGCGTGTGGTTGGTATAGGCCATGGTGCTGCTGGTGATTTCCCAGGCTTCCTTCCAGCCCATGCCATAGATATCCATCAACAGGCGCATCAGTTCGGCGACCGCGATGCTGGGATGAGTGTCGTTGAGCTGGAAGCAGTTTTTCTCGGCAAACCCGGAGAAGTCCGTACCGTGCCGCCCGACCCAGTTGGCCAGGATATCCTGGAGACTGGCCGAAGCCAGAAAATACTGCTGCTGCAGCCGCAGTTCCTTGCCATTTTCATTGGCATCGTTGGGATACAGCACCATGGTGATGTTTTCTGCGGTGTTTTTTGCCGCCACCGAATCGGCATAGTCGCCGGCGTTGAATTCCTGCAGGTCGAATTCCTCGGTGGCCGTGGCTTTCCAGAGCCTCAGGGTGTTCACGGTGTTGTTTTTATAGCCGGGAACCGGCGTGTCGAAGGGCACGGCAAGCACGTCGTGGGTATCCACCCAGCACACTCGGGTGTTGCCGTTTTCATCGATATGGGATTCGGTGTGCCCGCCGAATTTGACCCGCTGTGCATATTCCGGTCTCTCGATCTCCCAGATATTGCCATTGCGCAGCCAGTGATCCGGCTCCTCCACCTGTTCACCATTGATGATCAACTGCGCGAACATGCCATATTCGTAACGCAGACCATAACCCATGACCGGCAATTGCAGCGTCGCGCAGCTATCCACGAAACAGGCCGCCAGGCGGCCAAGGCCGCCATTGCCCAGTCCGGCATCCGGCTCGCTTTCGATCAGTTCCTCGATTTCCAGTCCCAGGTCGTACATGGCGCGGGAGCCTTCATCGGTCACCCCGATATTGAGCATGGCATTGCTCAGGGATCTGCCCATCAAAAACTCCATGGACAGATAAAAAGCCCGCCGGCAGTCGGTGTCCTTGTAACTGTTGTAGGTCTCTTTCCAGCGCTCCATCAAGCGGTCGCGAATGGCCAGGGACAACGCCTCATAGGCATAATGCGGCGACCGGCATTGTTCATTCCGGCCCAGGGTGTGGCTGTAATAGCGCTTGAAATCGAAGGTCAGCGCCTCCTTGTCCATGCCCAGCTTCGGCAATGCCGTGATGGTTGGTTTGGGTTTGCTCTGGGTAAATCTTTTTTCTGGCATAATCTTCTAAATATTGTCAAGTCCCGATAGATCATAGATTTTCTTTTTGAATAATTCCGGTTGTTTTTTGTGCCAATCCTTAAGTGCCTGAATGGGCGTGATGTGCCCGATGTTTTTCTGCGGGACATGGTAG
>JANEMG010000515.1 GCA_024511045.1 Gammaproteobacteria bacterium
GGATGTTGGCGAAGCGGCACGGACGCAGGACGGTCGGGGCAATAATGGTTGTCGCGTTGGCGAGTCGATTTTGGAGACTTGGATGTCCCAAAATCTATCACGAGGTAGCGACACGCTTGTGTGCTTGAGCACCGATGCGGCCCGCTGCTGGCCCACGGCCAGCAGCAGCGAAGCCCGTTGACTCAGATCAAGTTCCTGTTCTTCTTCAGCCATTCACTGTCACCCATGTTTTTACCACCTGCGCCACGAGTTTAGGGTCTTCATCGACCAGCTTCTTGACATATTCCAGGCGCCGTTCGTAGCTCTGCGGTGCATCCAGCAGCAGGTCTTCCGTTTCCAAAGACTTGATGTCCACCTCCTGGTCATTGCCGAGCGCCGGGATTGGATTGCCATTTTCATCGTAGCGCAACTCTTCGCCATCGACGGCTGCAGCATCACCCTCCTGCTCCTCTTCCGGCCTGGCAACCAGACTGCGCATCACCGGCCTGAGCACGCCGATCACCAGAAGCAGCACCACCAGCACCGCCACCACCTGCTTGAGCAGATCGAAAAACCAGCTCTGCTTCCAGATGGGCGGCTCCGGCGGCGCTTCGAATGCATCCAGCGGCCGGAAAGCGACATTGCTTACCGTCACCTGATCTCCCCGGCTGGCGTCGAAGCCGACCGCCTGCTTCACCAGGCTGGTCAAACGATTCACCTGTTCCTGTGAATAGGGGCGGCTGTCTACCGTACCGTCCGGCTTGAATAATTGCTGGTTGTCGACGACCACGGCGACGGACAACCTGCGCAATACGCCCGTGGCCAGTCGGGTATGGGTGATAGTCTTGTCCAGTTCGTAGTTGCGGGTGGCACTCTTGTTGGTCGATGACGGCGTCGTTCTGGTCTGTACCGCGTCATCCTGGTTTTCGCCGCTGGTTTCCGGCACTGCCACTTCCGGCGCGAGGCCGGCGGGCGGCGGTTGATTGGACAAGGCACCCGGCACGCCCTGCACTGCCGACAAGGTACTTTGCTGTTCCTGGGTCTGTTCACTGCGCAGCGCCGGCAGATCGGGATTGAACATTTCCTGGGTTCTTTCCGTGACGGTAAAATCCGCATCGGCGGTGATCTGGGAACGCATGCCATCGACGCCGACGATGGGCGTGAGGATATTTTCGATGCGCTCCATCAAATGTTCTTCGATCTGTTTTTTGTATTCGAACTGTTTGGAGGTCAGATACATTTCCGAGGACGAATCCTTTGCATTCAGCAAATGTCCATTCTGGTCGACCACGGTGGCCTGCTCCGCCTCCAGCAGCGGCACGCTGGAAGCCACCAGATGCACGATGGCCTGCACCTGGCCTTTTTCCAGGCTTCTGCCCTGGTACAGCTGCACGGTCACCGAGGCACTGGGCTTCTTGCGCTTGCGCACGAACACCGACTGCCTATGTCTGCCCTTTACCCATAAAAAACATCTGGACAAAATGTACCGTTTGCTGCATGCTTCACGGCATGAACACACAAAACCAAATCAAACGGAGGCTGTCCACAGCAACCGGCATAG
>JANEMG010000042.1 GCA_024511045.1 Gammaproteobacteria bacterium
GGATGCAGCAATCAGCGTATAGAACAAGCTCTAACGGGCAGTATGAACAAAATAGCAACTTTATTTCACCCGAAAATATACGGTGGAACAATGTTGCTTACTCTAAACTCTAGTGTCATAATAACCGGTTCTTTTTTCAGCTGCATCGATGGTTCTACAGACTATGCCGGACAGGAAAATTCTCGTTACCAGCGCCTTGCCCTATGCCAACGGCCCCATACATCTGGGTCATCTGGTCGAATACATACAGACCGATATCTGGGTGCGCTTTCAGAAGCAGCGCGGCAACCAGTGCTACTACGTCTGTGCCGACGACACCCATGGCACGCCGATCATGCTCAAGGCGGACCAGGAAGGCATCACGCCGGAGGAATTGATTGCACGGGTCGGTCAGGAGCACCTGGCGGATTTTACCGATTTCGGCGTCGCCTTCGACAATTACCACAGCACCCATTCCGAAGAAAACCGGGTGCTTTCGGAATTGATCTACCAGCGCCTGAAGGAGGGCGGCCACATCACCTCGCGCAGCATCACCCAGGCCTTCGACCCGGTCAAGAAAATGTTCCTGCCGGACCGCTTCATCAAGGGCGAATGCCCCAGATGCGGCGCCGCGGACCAGTATGGCGACAACTGCGAGGTGTGCGGCGCGACCTATGCCCACACCGAACTGAAAAACCCGGTTTCCGTGGTTTCCGGCGAAACGCCGGTGGAAAGGAAATCCGTGCATTACTTCTTCAAGCTTGCCGACTTCACCGACATGCTGCGCCGGTGGACCGCCGAAGGCCACCTGCAGAACGAAGTGCTGAACAAGCTCAACGAATGGCTGGAGTCGGGACTGCAGGAATGGGACATCTCCCGCGACGCGCCCTATTTCGGTTTTGAGATACCCGATGCGCCGGGCAAATACTTCTATGTCTGGCTGGATGCGCCGGTCGGCTACATGGCCAGCTTCAAGAACCTGTGCAGCAAGAAGGGGCTGGATTTCGACGCGTTCTGGGGCCGCGACAGCGATGCCGAACTGTACCACTTCATCGGCAAGGATATCGTCTATTTTCACGCCCTGTTCTGGCCGGCCATGCTGCACGGCGCCGGCTTCCGGACGCCCAGCGCCATTTTCACGCACGGCTTTCTGACCGTCAACGGCGAAAAAATGTCCAAATCGCGCGGCACCTTCATCACTGCCAGGACCTATCTCGGCCACCTGAATCCGGAATACCTGCGCTATTATTTCGCCGCCAAGCTGAGCGATGGCGTCGACGACATCGACCTGAATTTCCAGGATTTCAGCCAGCGGGTCAATTCCGACCTGGTGGGCAAGGTGGTCAATATCGCCAGCCGCTGCAGCGGCTTCATCAACAAGCGCTTTGCCGGAAAACTGTCGGCACGCTGTGCCGAACCGGAAATGTTCGAGCAGTTCAGGGCCGCCCACGAACCGATTGCGGCACTCTACGAAGGCCGCGAATTCGGTAAGGCGATGCGCGAAATCATGGCGCTGGCTGACCGGGCCAACCAGTACATCGACGAGCAAAAACCCTGGATCATCGCCAAGCAGGAAGGCCGGGATCAGGAACTGCAGGAAGTCTGCTCCATGGGCATCAACCTGTTCCGCCTGCTGATCGCCTACCTGCAGCCGGTGCTGCCAGCGCTGGCCGGCAATGCCGCAGAGTTTCTGAATATAGCCACGCAGCCCTGGCCGGACCAGGCGCAGCCCTTGCTGAGCCACGGCATCAACAAGTTCAAGCCGTTGATGACCCGCGTGGAAATGGACAAAATCGACGCCGTCGTCGCCGCCTCCAAGGAAGACTTGCAGGAAACCCGGCAGGCAGCGGCGAAAAAATTCGAAGCCATTGCCGAGACCATCGATTTCGAGGATTTTGCCAAGGTGGATCTGCGCATCGGCAGAATCGTCAGGGCGGAATCGATACCGGAGGCCGACAAGCTGCTGCGTCTGAGCGTCGATATCGGCGCTGAGACCCGGACCATTTTCGCCGGCATAAAATCCGCCTATGCCCCGGAAGACCTGGAAGGCAGGCTCACCGTCGTGGTCGCCAACCTGAAGCCCAGAAAAATGCGCTTTGGCGTTTCCGAAGGCATGGTGCTGGCCGCAGGTCCCGGCGGCAAGGATATCTGGCTGCTACAGCCGGACCAGGGCGCCCAACCGGGAATGCGGGTCAAATAGTCTTCCGGAAAGTAACGCCCGCTCCCGCAGCCAGTATTGTTTTCACCAACCAGAGACTAGAAATGTTTTGTTACCATTGTCAGGAAGCCAAGAAAAACCGGGTCTGCGACCAGACCGGCATTTGCGGAAAATCCAGCGATCTGTCCAGCCTGCAGGATCTGCTGGTGTTTTCCTTGAAAGGACTGGCATTCTATGCCGTACAGGCGAGGCAATGCGGCATGGTCGACGAAAAAACCGACCAGTTCACCGTGCGCGCCCTGTATGCCACCATCACCAATGTCAATTTCGACCCTTCTGATTTTGTCTGGATGATCAAGGAAGCCGTGCAGCGCAGAAACCGCCTGCGCCGCAGCATCGCGTCGGAAAACCCGCAGCACGACATCCCTGCCGACTCCCTGCCGGAAGCGGCGCAGTGGCAGTATGGCAACGCGACCGAGCAGGAATTCATCGAAAAAGGCGCGTCCATCTGCTTCCAGGTGCCGCCCGAGGAAATCGCCGACAGCGTCGCACTGCAGGAAACCCTGCTCTACGGCGTAAAGGGACTGTCGGCGCTGCTTAGCCACGCCGCGGCGCTGGATGCGGCCATAGACCCGAACTTCCACACATTCATACAGGAAGCACTGCTGTTCGGCCTGCAGGGCGAAGTGACAGAGGACGATGCACTGGCCAGG
The DNA here is from genome assembly GCA_024511045.1 of Gammaproteobacteria bacterium. Lineage (GTDB taxonomy): Bacteria > Pseudomonadota > Gammaproteobacteria > Methylococcales > Methylomonadaceae > JANEMG01. The sequence continues at coordinate 2,851 of JANEMG010000042.1, forward strand.
GTTCTGGCCTGCGGTGAGCAGGGCCTTGCCGCCATGGCTCTGCTGGAGCAGGCCAATACCGGCCGATTCGGCCATCCGACGCCGACCCGCGTCTATCTCGACGTCTGGGACAAACCGGCCATTCTGGTCTCCGGCAACGATCTGCGGGACCTGGAAGAGCTGCTGGAGCAGACCGACGGCACCGGCGTCGACGTCTACACGCACGGGGAAATGATCGCCGCACACGCCTATCCGGCACTCAGAAAGCACCCCCATCTGGTCGGCAACTATGGCAATACCTGGTTCGAGCAGCGCATCGACTTCGCCAAATTCAACGGCCCGATCCTGGTAACCACCAACAGTATCCAGCAGCAGAAAGCCACCTACAAGGACCGGATCTTCACCACCGGCATGGTGGGCTGGCCCGGCATTCCCCATATCCAGGACCGCAAGCCGGGGCAGCAGAAAAATTTCCAGGCCCTGATCGAAATGGCCAGACAGTGCCAGCCGCCGACCCTGCTGGAAGAGGGTTCGCTAAGCATCGGTTATGCGCGCAATACGCTGTCGGAAATGCTGGACAGGATCGTCGCCGCCCTGCAAAGCGGCGCCGTCAAGCGCCTGATCGTGCTGGCGGGCGGCGATGGCCGGCACAAGGAGCGCCGTTATTATACCCAGCTCGCGGAAGCGCTGCCCGCCGATACCGTCATCTTGACCGCCGGTGATGCCAAATTCCGCTTCCTGAAGCTGGATCTCGGGGAAATCGACGGCATTCCCCGCATCCTGGATGCCGGCCAAAGCCATGATATCCATTCCCTGATCGTCTTCCTGCAGCAGCTGCAGCAGGCCATGGGCGTCGATCATATCAACGACCTGCCGGTTTCCTTCGATCTGGCCTGGTATGAACAGAAGACCCTGATTGCATTGCTGGCATTGTTGTCGCTGGACATCAAAAACATCCGCTTCGGCCCGACCCTGCCGCCTTTTTTCACCGAAAACATCAAAAACCTGCTGGCCGAAAAATTCGCCCTGAAGGGCATCGACAGCCCCGAAGCGGACGTCGCGGCCATGCTGGCCGGCAGCTGACCACTCCCGGTCATGACAGGCGAAACTCTGGCAGAGAAAATCGAGGCCCTGCTGCCGCAGACCCAGTGCGGCAAATGCAGCTTCAGCGGCTGCCAGCCCTACGCGCAGGCGATCGCCTCAGGCAGCGCCGATATCAACCAGTGCCCCCCGGGGGGACGGGTGGTGATCAGGGATCTGGCAGCCTTGTTGTCCGTGCCGGAAAAACCGCTGAACCCGGAATACGGGCAGGAGCGTCCGCCCGCCGTTGCAATGATCATCGAGGAGGACTGCATCGGCTGCACAAAATGCATCCCCGCCTGTCCTGTCGATGCCATTCTGGGCACCGCCAAACAGATGCACACGGTACTGATCGCGGAGTGCACCGGCTGCGAATTGTGCCTGCCCAGCTGCCCGGTTGACTGCATCGTCATGCAGCCGCTGCCGCAGGAAAGTCTGGCAACCTGGACAGCCCGGAGAAAGGAAAGGGCGACCCTGGCAAAAAGGCGCTTCGAGGCGCGCCGGGTTCGTCTGCAGCGGCAAGAGGCAGAGCGCCGGGAACGCCTGCAGAAAAAGAAAGCGGCGCTGCTGCAAAAACAGCGCCCACCTGCTCCAGGCAATACAGGCCGCTGACCCGCGATGAACCAGGAAAAGAGAAAGGCGATCTTCGATCGCCTTGCCCGGGCGATCCCGGACCCCACCACGGAGCTGAATTACCGGACGCCCTTTGAATTGCTGATTGCGGTGGTGCTGTCGGCCCAGGCAACCGACAAGGGAGTCAACAAGGCCACCGCGAAACTGTTTGCCGTGGCCAGCACGCCGCAGGCCATTCTCGCCCTCGGCGAGCAGGGACTGAAGGAACACATCAAGAGCATCGGCCTGTTCAACACCAAGGCCGCCAATATCATCAAGCTCTGCCAGCTGCTCATGGAAAAACATGACGGCAGGGTGCCGGAAACGCGGGAGCAGCTCGAGGCGCTGCCGGGCGTTGGCAGAAAAACCGCCAATGTGATCCTGAACACCGCCTTCGGCCAGCACACCATCGCTGTCGATACGCATATCTTCCGGGTCGCCAACCGTACCCGCCTCGCTCCCGGAAAAACCGTCCTGGAAGTGGAGAAAAAGCTGGACAAATGGGTTCCCGCCGCGCACAAGAAAGACGCTCACCATTTGCTGATCCTGCATGGCCGCTATACCTGCATCGCCCGCAAGCCGCGCTGCCAGAGCTGCGTGATCGAGGATCTCTGTGAATACAGGGAAAAAAACATCCCTTGAGTCGTGGAAGCCTTTCGGAGATGGCATCCGCCCCTTCGCAACAGCAGTAAAACTTGCAACAAAAGGCAAACATGTGTAAAAGGAGGATTACGCAGATTGTCGGGCTAAGCGGCTGCAGGGCATTGCGAAATGCATTCAGCGACCGTTCAAGTTGTTCCTTATAATCTGAACGGCGACTGCGAACGCTGTCACCTTCCGGCATCACGCTGACAACATTCCCTGAAAATGAATCATCCAATTATCATACGCATGAGGAGATAAAATGAAAAAAGCAATGAAAACACCCTTGGCTGCGGCAGTAGGCACAGCAGTTGTTTCAACGATTGGCGCAGGCGCAGCAAATGCGGAAGCGAACCCCTTCGAGATGACCGAGTTGGGCGACGGCTATATGCAGGTTGCCGAAGCGGACAAGGGCGGAGAAATGAAATGCGGCGCAAGCATGGGCATGAAGGAAGGCAGCTGCGGTGAAGGCAAATGCGGCGCCATGATGGGCGACGTCAAGGTCGAGGAAGGCAAATGCGCCGGCAACAAAGGCAAGGCCAAAGCCGCAGAGATGAGCAAAAAAGGCCAGGAAATGTCCGGCAAGTCCATGAAAGGCATGGAAGGAAAGTGTGGTGAAGGCAAATGCGGCGCCATGATGGAAAACGGCAAAATGAAGAAAGGCATGGAAGGGACCTGCGGCGAAATGATGAAGGGCAAGGAAGGCAGCTGTGGCGATATCTTCGCCCCGGAAGGCAAAGCCAAGGGCAAGGGCTGGCCGATCAAAAAATAACCCCCCTCAGGCACAACCCCTGTACCGGCCGGACAAGCCGCCGGTGCAGGCCGCTGCAAAAACGACAGGATTCTTTGGCAGCTGTTCTGGTACAGGTTGATCGTCCCGATTGGCCGGAAACTCACAGGCAGGCCCATATTGCAGCCCTCCCAACATGTCAGGAAATACCATGGACACGATACGAAACCTCGTTCATGGCGCCGGCCTAGGTCTACGCCGCTCTTTTTTGCATGAAATCGTCGACGACGCTCCCGATTCCGTGGACTTCTACGAAGTCGCCCCGGAAAACTGGATCAACATCGGCGGCCGGCTGGGCAAGCAGTTCCGCGCCATGACCGAGCGCTTCCCCTTCGTCTGCCACGGACTTTCCCTGTCCATCGGCAGCCCGGATCCGCTGGACGAGCGCTTCGTCGCCGACGTGAAGCGTTTCATGGCCGCGCACCAGATCAAGTTCTACAGCGAGCACCTCAGCTATTGCAGCAGCGAGGGGCACCTTTACGACCTGATGCCGATACCCTTTACCCAGGAGGCGGTCAGGCATGTCGCCGGGCGCATCAAACGGGTGCAGGACATCCTGGAGCAGCGCATCGCCATCGAGAACGTTTCCTATTACGCCGCCCCGGGCCAGGAAATGACAGAAATCGATTTTTTCAATGCCGTCGTCGCCGAGGCCGACTGCGATGTCCTCATCGACGTCAACAACATCTATGTCAACAGCGTCAATCACGGCTACGATGCGGAAAGTTTTCTCAAGGCGATGCCGGGACAGCGCATTGCCTATGCGCATATTGCCGGCCACTTTGTGGAGGCGGAAGATTTTCTGGTGGATACCCACGGCGCACAAATCATCGATCCGGTATGGCGGCTGCTGGGCAAGGCCTACGAGCTGTTCGGCGTCTTCCCGACGCTGCTGGAACGTGATTTCAACATCCCGTCCCTGGCGGAACTGCTGAAGGAAGTGTGCGCCATCCGCACCGTGCAGAAAAACTGGGAGAAACAGCACGAGCAACGCTATGCCTGAAGCGCGAACGCATTTCCAGCAGAAGCAGCAGGCGTTTTCCCGGCACATCCGGGACCCGGAAAACAACCCGGCGCCTGCCGATGTAAAAAAACAGCGCATGGACATGTACCGGGAGCTGTTTTACAACAATATCGACAGCTTTCTGACCAGCAACTTTCCGGTGCTGCACAAAATCCTGGACGATCGGCACTGGCATGCCCTGGTACAGGATTTTTTTGCTGTGCACCCCTGCAGGACGCCCTATTTCTCGGAAATCCCCGAAGAATTCATCGACTATCTGCAGAACCAGCGCGGCAATCGGCCCGATGACCCGCCATTCATGCTGGAACTGGCTCATTACGAATGGGTGGAAATGGCGCTGTCCATTGCCCAGCAGGAGCCGCTGGAATACAGCGCACGCCTGGCCGAAGACCCGCTGGGTTGTAAAATCCGCCTGTCGCCGCTGGCCTGGCCGCTGGTCTACCAATACCCGGTGCACAGGATCTCTCCTGACTATCTGCCGGAAGTACCGCCGGAAAACCCCACCTTCCTGCTGGTCTACCGGGACCGCAGCCTTGCCGTGAAATTTCTGGAAATCACGCCGGTCACCTACCAGTTCCTGCAGCTTCTGCAGGATGCCCAGCCGGTATCGGCACAAGCCTGTCTTCAGCAGCTGGTCCGGGAAAACCAGGCTCTGGACCCGCAGACCATTGTCGATGGCGGGAAGGAAATCATCACCCGCATGGCCAGACTGGAAATAATCGGCCTGGCCGGCTAGAAGCCAATGCCGGGCCTGGCAAGCTCAGCGCCAACCCATGTCATCCATGACTTGCGGCCAGTGATACGGCCGGAGACTAATTTTTCTTCGGCGCTGCCAGCTTGCCGCGGCAACCATCGGCAGCGGCGCTGTCGCACATGATCACGTTGACCTGCTCCGGATAATCGTAGAAACTGTTCGATGCGGCATCCGGGATGCACAGCAGGCAGGCGCTGAACAGATCGAAGAACAGATATTCCCCATGAAACAGCGGCTCCACGACGACCGACCCCGATTGCCGCTGATTTGCGCAGGTGATGGTCATGGCATTGCCATCCCGATGAATGACCACCAGATCATTGCCCTTGACGTCCCAGCGTCCTTCCTCGTTGGCCAGTGTGCAGCTGGTGTCGTTGATGTCCTTGTTGGACAGGGTATTCACCGTCACATGTTCATTGGCGCCCTGAAAAACCAGGGCACAGCCGGACAGGGTCAGCAACAACGGCAGCAGGGTAATGCGCGGCATCTGTCATCCTCCTTAATTGATTTTGTCATATTGAAATGGGCTTTCACCCAAAGCCATCCCGCCGGATCAGAGCCGCCCCGGCTCAGCGCTGTTTGAAAATAACCGGCGCCTTTGCCTGCGCCTTTTCCTGCAGGCAATGATAGGCGGCATTTTCGTAGCGGATACGCAGCGACTGGGTGTTTTTATGTTCCTTTAAAAATTTCTCTGCTTCCTTGGCCGTCAGATCCTTCATCATGAAGGTCGCGATGCACAGGCAGGGCTTGCTGAAGCGCTGCCGGTCCAGCTCCTTGTTCCGGGAGTTCCTGATTTCACGCTCGACGCACTGGTCGGCAAACTGATGCTCGAACCTGTGCTTCTCCAGATCGGTGACTTCTCTGCCGTGGGTATGGTCGAACTGGTGCGCTCGAGTGGATCTATTGGCTTCCACAGCGGTGTCATCGTCGGAACAGGAGGCGAGGGAAAAAACCATGAGCAGGCTGGCGGTAAAAGCAAAAAAAGTTTTCATGATGGTTGGCTGGATGCTAAAAACGAATGTCGGGGCAAGCCTGGCGGCTCGTATTGCTGATAATAGATGCACACTTTACCATTTTATCCCGGACCGTTCTACCACCCCCGGGCAGGCGCAATTCATGCCTCGCCGACTGTGGCCTTGCGCAGACGGTCGTGAACGGCCCGCCAAGCCTCCGTTTCCGGCGGCAGCTCGATCAGTATCGCATCCAGGTGCAGGACATCCAGTTTGCGCATTGCCGCATAGAGAGCCTGGGCATAGGCTTCCGCCTGGTCGGATAGATGAATGCTGTATACATCAGGGTTCTCCGGCAGCGGCTGCCGGCAGGTCAGCACGCCGATCCTCTGCTGTTTTTCGACAGCCTGCCGCCGGATCGTCTCCTGCAGCCGCCCGGCGACACAAAGCCTTGCCGGTGTAACGGGGGCATAGTGCACGGCCAGCATTCCCGGGGCGCGAATTTCCGTCCGCGGCTGTAAAAGCAATTCTGTCTGCAGCAGCTCTTCCAGCTGCTGCCTGCTGATGGCGCCGGGCCGCAGCAGCACGGGCTGCAGGCCGCTCAGGTCGACGATGGTCGATTCCAGACCGACACGGCAGGGGCCGCCATCGAGAATGACATCGACCCGCTCACCGAGTTCTTCCGCCACATGCTGCGCGGTGGTTGGACTGATGCGTCCGAAGCGGTTTGCCGAAGGCGCGGCGATGCCGCCGGCGAATTCTTTCAATAGCTGCAAGGCCACTTCATGCCCGGGAATGCGCAAGCCCACCGTCTGCTGAGCGCCGGTCAACAATTCCGACACCCTCTCCCGCTTGTTCAGAATCAGGGTCAATGGACCCGGCCAAAACTTTTCTGCCAGCCGAAACGCGGCTTCGGGAACCTCCCTCGCCCAATCCTGCAGCTGTTGCGGCTGCCCGATATGCACAATCAGCGGGTGGTCGGCGGGGCGCCCCTTGGCCTTGAAGATGGCCGCCACGGCTTCCGGGTTGGAAGCGTCGGCGCCCAATCCGTATACGGTCTCCGTGGGAAAGGCAACCAGACGCCCCCGGCGCAGCATATCCGCCGCATAGCTGATTGCTGCGGCATCGGCCTGTACAAGCTTCATAGAAAAATTTACCGTTTGATTTCAGTCGGCAGCGGGCATTTTATCCTGCTTTGCCAGACATTTGAACGCAGGGTGCGCACCCTTGCGGCCATTGCGTTGAGAGCATTGGCACAGGATATGCCGCCACGCAGGAAATGCGTCGATCACCGAAAGATTCGCTGCGCGTCTCGGCTCATTCCATACCTGTCGCCTTGACTCGAACCCCCAAACCCCCGCCCCTATGCGTGTCGAGCGGTTACAAACGCTGCAATACGCTGCCTGCGGCGCTGACCGTAGCGGCAATGTCCGCATCGTCATGGGCGGCGGAAACGAAGCCGGCCTCGAAGGCCGACGGCGCCAGATAGATCCCTTCGTCCAGCATGCCATGGAAAAAGCGCTTGAACAATTCCTGGTCGCACTGCATGACCTGATCGAAATTGCTGATTTTCTCCTCCCCGGAAAAGAACAGCCCGAACATGCCACCGACGCAGTTGCCGCGCATGGCAATGCCGGCCTTGCCGGCTTCCTGCAGTATGCCGGTGACCAGCGCCTGCGTTTTTTCGGACAGGGCCTGGTGGAATCCCGGCTGTGCAATCAGTTCCAGGGTCTTGAGACCTGCGGCCATCGCCACCGGGTTGCCGGACAACGTGCCAGCCTGGTAGACGGGACCCGCTGGAGCGAGATGCTGCATGATCTCGCGTTTGCCGCCGAAGGCGCCCACCGGCATGCCGCCGCCGATCACCTTGCCCAGCGTGGTCAGGTCCGGGGTCACGCCGTAATGGCCCTGTGCGCCATCCAGCGCGACCCGGAAGCCGGTCATGACTTCATCGAAGATCAACAGGCTGCCATATTCGCTGCAGACTTCCCGCAGAGTTTCCAGAAAGCCCGGCAGCGGCGGGATGCAGTTCATGTTGCCGGCCACCGGTTCGACGATGATGCAGGCGATTTCCGGGCCCATGGCGGCAAAGACATTGTTGACCGCATCGCTGTCGTTGTAGTCCAGGGTCAGCGTGTTCTGGGCGACTGACTCGGGGACTCCGGGCGAACTGGGCACGCCAAGCGTCAACGCGCCGGAGCCGGCCTTGACCAGCAGTGCATCGGAATGGCCATGATAGCAGCCGGCGAATTTGACGATCTTGTCCCGGCCGGTATAGCCCCTGGCCAGGCGGATGGCGCTCATGGTCGCTTCGGTGCCGGAATTTACCATTCGCACCTGCTCGATGGATGGCAGCAGCTGGCATATTTTCTCTGCCATCCGGGTTTCGATTTCCGTCGGCGCACCAAAGCTAAGACCTTTTTCGCTGGCCTCCTTGACGGCAGCGATGACATCGGGATGCGCATGGCCCAGAATCATCGGCCCCCAGGAGCCGACATAATCGATATAGCGTTTTCCCTGGCTGTCGAAGATACAGGGGCCTTCGGCGTGATCGATGAATACCGGCGTGCCACCGACGCTGTTGAATGCCCGCACCGGAGAGTTGACGCCTCCGGGGATGAACTGTCGGGCTTTGCTAAATAATTCGGTTGATGCTGTCATTTCGTTATTTTGTCCTTGAATCTGAAGTTTCCCAGAAATTATTCAAGCCACCATGCGCAGCAGCACAGTGACCAGAGAATTTCCGGGGGGATTGCCGGGTTTGGGGCAAACCCTGGCAAAATTC
>JANEMG010000360.1 GCA_024511045.1 Gammaproteobacteria bacterium
ACCATAAAATTCCTGTTTGCAACCGGACCATCGATCAATACCCGCCTTCTGGTCGTGATATTTCTGTCCCTGGTAATGCTGGCAACGGAACAGCGCAGTCATTCCCTCGATGGCTTGCGCTCGTTTATATCGGTCGTTGTGTATCCCGTTCAATACCTGGTCGGCATTCCCGACCTGCTTTCCAACCAGGTTTTCGGCAGCATCGCTTCCTATCAGGCACTGCTCGAAGAAAACAAGGCCCTGAAACAGCAGCAACTCCTGGACAAGGCGCGTTTGTTGAAGTTTGCCGCCCTGGAAAAGGAAAACATCCGATTGCGGGCATTGCTGGAAAACTCCTTCAAACTCGGGGATCAGGTGCTGATTGCGGAACTGCTGTCCGTCAACCTGGCACCCTATGAACATGTGGTCATGGTCAACAAGGGATCGCGGTTCGGCGTCCATCCCAGGCAGCCGGTCCTGGACGCCAGCGGAATCGTCGGCCAGGTTATCCGCACCACACCGCTCAGTTCAGAAATCATGCTGATCACCGATCCCAATCATGCCATTCCGGTACAGATCAATCGCAACGGACTCAGAACCATTGCCGTCGGCAGCGGCCGGCTGAACCGCCTGAATCTGCCTTTTCTGCCGAACAATGCCGATATCAAGCCCGGCGATCTGTTGATCACATCAGGCCTGGGCGGCACTTTCCCCCAGGGCTATCCTGTCGCCAAGGTGGATGCCTTTCACCCCAAGCCGGACAAACCCTTTGCGGAAATCTACGCCACACCAACCGCGCAGCTGGACAAAAGCCGTGAATTGCTGATCGTCTGGAGCGACAGCAATCCGATACCGCTGCTGCAGCCTCCTCCCGACAAAGACACTGACTCCGATACCGATTCGATGGAAAATCCTGCCGATGAATAACAACCATGGCTTCATCATTTATGTGCTGTCCCTGCTGGTGGCAATGATCATCAGAATCGCACTATGGCCCGACTATCTGCAAACCGTCATGCCGGACTGGATATTGCTGGCATTGATCTACTGGTGTCTGGCAATCCCGGAGCGGGTCGGGATTTTCAATGCCTGGTTCGTCGGCCTGCTGACCGATGTTCTGACTGGCAGGCTGCTGGGGCAATATGCACTGACCTATGCCGTGGTCTGTTATCCCAGCCTGAAACTGCACAAGCGCCTGCGGCATTTCCCGCTGCTGCAGCAGGGCATGTTCATTTTCTCTTCGCTGCTGTTGTCGCAACTGCTGATCTTCTGGATCGAAAACATTCACAGTCCCACCCGTTTTCATCTGTCCTTCTGGCTGCCCGCAGTGACCGGTACCGCCTGCTGGCCGGTGGTGTTCATGCTGCTGCGCAAACTGCGTTTTTCCTACCGCTTCACTTGACGCGTTTGTCAGGCGTCAGGACCGGAGCCCCATGTGATGCTGGATTACCGTGTTTTACCCCGCAATGGATGAATTCACCAGATCCGCCAACAACAATACTGCCGAAGGGTTGAATACACTCCGGACATTGCCCTGCCGGCATGGGAAAAAAGGCCCTGCTGCGTATTTTTTCATGCCCTGAATTCGCTCATGCACCGTATCTATACAATCAAGGACGCACTGCTGGAAAACCGCATCTTTCTCGGGCGGATCGTGTTTATCTTCGTCTTCATGCTGCTGCTGACCGGCACGCTGGTGGCCAGGCTGGTCTACCTGCAGATTGTCGGTCATGAGCATTATTCGACCCTGGCCAAGGACAACCGCATCAGGATATCACCCCTGCCGCCCACCCGCGGCATCATCTATGACCGGCATGGAAAAATTCTCGCGGAAAATCTGCCCTCCTACAGCCTGGAACTGACACCGGAACAAATTCCGGACATGCAGGACACACTGGATCGCCTGCAAAAACTGCTGGATATCCCCGAGGAAAAGATCGAACAGTTCCATAGCCAGCGAAAAAGACACAAACACTTCACCAGCACCCCCTTGCTGCTGCGCCTGAGCGACCAGGAAGTCGCCCGCTTTGCCGTCGTCAGACCCTATTTTCCGGGCGTGGACATCCACGCCCGTCTGGTCCGGCACTATCCCTATGGGGAACTGACATCCCATGTGGTCGGCTATGTTGGCCGCATCAACGAAAAGGAGCTCAAATCCCTGCCCATCGCTGAATACCGGGGTACCCATCACATCGGCAAAACCGGTATCGAAAAGACCTACGAATCCGATCTGCACGGCCGGGCAGGTTACGCGGAAATCGAAACCAACGCCCAGGCCAGACCAATCAAAACCCTGACCGAAGTCCCCCCGGTCCCCGGGGCGAATATCTACCTGACCCTGGACATCGACCTGCAGAGAACCGCCTATCATGCCCTGGATATCTACAATGGCGCCGTCGTGGCCATACAGGTCAAGACCGGCGAAGTGCTGGTACTGGTCAGCCGCCCGGGCTTCGACCCCAACCCCTTCGTCTATGGCATCAGCAGAAAGGTCTACCGTGAATTGCAGGAGTCTGACAACCTGCCGCTGTTCAATCGCGCCCTGCGTGGTCAATATCCTCCCGGATCGACGCTGAAACCCTTTATCGCCCTGGCAGGGCTGGAATACAAGGTCACCGACTTCCACCATAAACTGTATTGTCCCGGTTATTATCAACTGCCCAATGTCAGCCATAAATACCGGGACTGGAAGAAATGGGGGCACGGCACGGTGGCGATGAACGATGCCATCGTCCAGTCCTGCGACGTGTACTTCTATGATCTGGCACTGACCCTGGGCATCGACCGTATGCATGCATTTTTGAGTGAATTCGGTTTTGGTGAAAAAACCGGCATCGATGTGACGGGGGAGAAAGCCGGCCTGCTGCCATCCA
>JANEMG010000043.1 GCA_024511045.1 Gammaproteobacteria bacterium
ACTGGAGACAATTGACGCGCACATTCAATGCCTGTTTGTGCAAGTCCTTCAACTTGATCCTAAAACGCTGCGTCTTGAGGCTTTGTAGGGCAACGGATGCAGCAGAAAATAGTGGGTAAAAAATGAACTCCGAAACTTTAGTTGTAAGAGGACCAGAAACCGCCTGGTTCTACATTGATCGTCCGTGCCAGTCGTCACCTTGACTGGCAACATCGCTGTTCCGGCAGCTGCCGCCCTTGCAGCCGCAGTTTTTGCCGCAGCCAAGCCCTTCCTCCTTGGCAGGGCCCAGTTCCGGGTTTCTGGCGGCATAGGAACGTGCTGCCTGCTGCACCAGTATCCAGACCAGCATCAGCAGGAAGATGACCGCGAAGGCGATGAGCATTTTAAGCATGGGCCCGTTCCTCCAGCAGCGGACAGAAGCTTGCGCCGCATTCCCGCTCAGGCACCACCGCCTCCCAGTCCGGCAAAACCCATGAAGGTCATGGACAGGATCCCGGCAAGAATCATGCTCAGGGCCGCCGCCTGGGTAATGTTAGGCAGGTTGGCCAGTTCCAGTTTTTCCCGGAGGCCTGCCATCAGCATGATGGCCAGGCCGAAGCCTGCGCCGGCGCCGAGGCTGAAGGCCACGCACTGCAAGAAATCGTATTCGCGGAAGGTCTGGAACAGGGCGACGCCCAGGATGGCGCAGTTGGTGGTGATCAGTGGCAGATAGATCCCCAGCGCACGGAACAATGCCGGGGTGAATTTTTTCATGGTCATCTCCACCAGCTGCACGGCAGAGGCGATGATGGCGATATAGCTGATCAGGCGCAGAAATTGCAGGTCGAAATACTGCAGTACCAGGTTGATGCCATAGGCGCTGGTGGAGCTGACGAACATCACGAAAATAGTTGCCAGGCTCATGTTGAAGGCGGTTTCACGTTTTGCGGAAACGCCGACGAAAGGGCACAGCCCGAGAAACAGCGCCAGCACGAAATTGTTGATCAGGAAGGCGTTGATGAAAATGAAGATCAGGGAATCCGGCTGCATGGATGGTGCTCCTTAACTGGTTTCGATCTGGCGGGTGGTGTCCATGGCTTCCTCGGCGGCAATCATTTTTGTCGTCTTGCGCTGCTTCAGCCAGTTGAACAGCAGCAGCCAGCAGCCCAGCACGATGAAGCCGCCCGGCGGCAGCAGCATCACCACCCAGGGTTCATAGTTGCTGCTGAACACCTGGAAACCCAGCAGGGTGCTCGCGCCGAGCAATTCCCGGACGCCGCCCAGGCAGACCAGTGCGAAAGTGAAGCCCAGCCCCATGCCCAGCGCGCTGACCACCGTCTTGCCCAGGGAATTCCTCGAGGCATAGGCTTCGGCGCGCCCGAGGATCAGGCAATTGACGACGATCAGCTGGATGAACGCCCCCAGGGCATTGTACAGGTCCAGGCTGATGGCCTGGATGATGTAGTCGACCATGGTCACGAAGGTGGCGATGATGATGTAGGCGGTGATGCGGATCTGTTTGGGAATGAGCTTGCGCAGCACCGATACCAGCGCATTGGAGCAGACCAGCACGAAGATGCTGGCGGCGCCCATGGCCAGGGAATTGATCACGCTGTTGGTGACGGCCAGCGTCGGGCACAGGCCGAGCATCATGACGAACACCGGGTTTTCCCGCCACAGGCCGGCGGTGAACACTTCCAGGGTCAATGGTGTATCAGATGGCGTGGATTCAGCCATGGTATATCTCGCTATTTATTATCCACGGCGCCTGATCGATAGGCATCGCGGAACAATTGCAGATTGTCGACAATCACCGGCAGCAGCAGCTGTCCGCTGCCGTTGAGCATCCGGCCGATGGCCTTGGAGGTGATCGTCGATCCGGAAATGGCATCGATTTCCCAGGGGTGCTGCTTGCTGCCGTGTTTGACGGTCTTGATGGCGTGGCACAGTCCGCCGTGCTGCGCATCGACCTGGGCCTGCAGGCAGTTGAAGTTGGCCAGAAAGTCCGGGTCGGTGCTGATCTTGCTGCCCAGCCCCGGCGTTTCCGCCGTCTTCAGGACCTTAAAACCGATGATGCACTGCGTCTCCGGATCGAAACCGTACAATATCCGCACCTCGTCCTGGTAGCCCACCGCCGCCGCTTCCAGGGTGACGCCCAGCAGTTGTCCGGACTGGTCGTAGACGGCGTGGACGATCTCGCCGGTCGTGGCGTCGGCGTCCACCGCTACGACCTGGCCGTCCTCGATGCGGAAAGCCAGCGTGCTTTTGGCGTCGGGAAAGATCTGGAAGATCGCCCGCTCGATGGCGAGGCGCTTGTTTTCGGCGATTATCGGTTTGGTATATTCATAGACCAGCACCACCAGTATTCCCGACAACAGGGCGACGATGGACAGCGTCGAGACCAGCCGCCAGGTCGATGGCAGGTCAGGCGCCTGTTGCGCCGGTTGTTTCGGGTCGGTATCGGTCATTGGTCACCAAAGACTTTCGGTTGCGTGAAGGATTCCAGCAGCGGGCTGGCGGCATTGGCGAACAGGATGGCATACATAACCCCTTCGGTGAGGCCGCCGAACAGGCGGATCAGCACGGTCAGCAGGCCGATCAGGAGGCCATACAGGACAATGCCCCAGGGCGTCACCGGCGAGGCGACCATGTCGCTGGCCATGAACACTGCGCCGAGCATCAGGCCGCCGGAAAAGATCATGAACAGCGGCGTCGGATAGGTGTCGGGATCCAGCAGATAGAAGCATTCCGCACAGATGGCCGTGCCCGCTATCACTGCGGCCGGCAGGCGCCAGTCCATCATGTTGCGCGCCACCAGATAGGCGCCGCAGAGCAGAATCAGCAATGCCGACGTTTCACCGGCGGAACCGGCGGTGGTGCCGAAAAAAAGGTCGCTGGTCCTGACCATGACGCCTTCGAATTTCATCAGCGCCAGCGGCGTGGCGCCGGTGAAGCCATCGATGGCCACGGTCTGGCTCCATTCCGCGGTGGGCGCAGGGGTCATGAACGGCAGCGCCAGCGTGGAGGGAATGAATTCGCTGAAGCGGTTGGCGGCAAGGGTCGGCGTCCAGGTGGAGATGGCCACCGGAAATGCCGCCTGCACGAAGGCACGGCCCACCAGGGCCGGATTGAAGACGTTGTAGCCGATGCCGCCGAACAGCAATTTGCCCATGGAGATGCCGATTATGCCGGCCAGCGCGCCCATCCACAGCGGAAAGCCGGGCGGCAGGGTCAGGGCCAGCAGCAGCCCGGTAATGACGGCGCTGAAGTCCGGCAGCGTGGATTTCTTTCCCGCCATCCGGCAGAAGAACTGTTCGCTGAGCAGACAGGCCAGCGTCGTGACGATCATCAGGGCCAGGGCGCTGATGCCGAACAGGTACACGGAAAAGGCGCACACCGGCAGCAGGGCATAGACGACATTGCGCATGATCTGGGGCACCGACGGGGCGCGCCGGATATAGGGCGAGGTGCGCAGGTCGACGACCGGATGGGCATGTTGATGTTTGGCCATTATTGTAACTTCCTTTCGCGGTTCATGGCTTTGGCCACCCGGAACAGCTGCACCAGGGGGATGTTGGAGGGGCAGACGAAGCTGCAGCTGCCGCATTCGAAACAATTGTTGAGGTGAAACTGCTCCTGCATCTCCTGGTAGCGGTGCTTGTAGGCCAGCAGACCCAGGGCGGACGGATTCAGATGGATCGGACAGGCCTCGACGCACATCGCACATTTGATGCATGGCTGCACGTTCCTGTTTGGCGTGGCCCGTTCATCCAGTACCAGCACGGCTCCCGTGCCCTTGTGCACCGGCGTGTCCAGGAAGGCGACGGGCTGGCCCATCATCGGGCCGCCCAGAATCAGTTCGGCCTCCTCGCCGACGAAGCCGGTCTCGTCGAGAATATGCTGCAGCGAGGTGCCGATCGGCACCCGGTAGTTGCCGGGGTTTTCCAGGTCGTCCCCGGTGATGGTGACGGTGCGTTCGATGAAGCCCTGGCCGTTGGGCAGCAGCGCGCCGATTTCCGCCGCCGTCGCCACGTTGATGACCTCCAGCCCCAGTGATGCCGGCAGCTTGCCCTTGGGCAGCGCCACGCCCAGCAGGGAGTAGATCAGCATCTGTTCGGCGCCTTGGGGATATTTGGTCTCCACGACCTCGACTTTGATGCTGCCGTCTTCGGGCAGGTGCGCCTGCAGCGCGGTCATGACTTCCAGTTTGTTGTCCTCGATGGCGATGATGCCCTTTTCGGCGGCGACGGCCTTCATCACGATGCGCATGCCCAGCAACAGGTTCTGGACGTTTTCCAGCATTACCCGGAAATCGGTGGTGATGAAGGGCTCGCATTCACAACCATTGGCTATCACCGTGTGGATGTCGTGCTGCATGCTGGTGGCCAGTTTCGCATAGGTGGGAAATTCCGCACCACCGAGACCCACCATGCCCATGTCCCTGATCGCGGCAATGATCTCTTCCCGGGACATCTGCCGGTAGTCCTGCTGTTCACCAGTGACCGGTATCTGCGGCGAGCTGGGCAGGGTCTGGATGATGCTGCTGCGGGTCTTCGGTCCCGTCGCCGTGGGCATCAGCGTGATATCCCTGACCGTGCCCTCCACACTGGCATGCAGGGGGACCGACAGTTTGTCCGGTGCGGCGATGGCGATCAGTTCTCCGCGCTCCACCATCTGTCCCTTGCGCACGATGGCGATCGACGGGGCGCCGATATTCTGCTGCAGCGGCAGGATGACCTGTTCGGGAAAAGCCAGGCGCCGTGTCGGCTTGTCGTGGGTTTCCTCCTTGTACTGCGGCGGGTGGATGCCGTGGGGAAAGGTTTTCCTGTTGAGTAGACGTAGCAGGTTCATAGGGTTGCGTTGCCGTCGGTTGGCATTGCCGCCGTGGGGGCGGCATTGCGTTGGGTTGCAAATCTTCGATGCATGCTGCAGCTCACGCGTTGTCTGGAAAGATCTTGAACCCTGCCGCCCCTGGTGGGCGGCAGGGTACCGGATTACTGGTATTTCTCGGCGCGCTTGATCAGTTTGTCCAGGTTGGGTTCATCGGGATTCCAGGGCGTGCCGGGATGGATGATGACCGCCGTGCATTTTTCCGCGGCCTTGACGATCTGCTCGTAAGTGCCCGCCGTCGGATTGACCACGATGGCTTTTTTCTCGTCATTGTACTGGAAGATCTCCGGGGCGATTTCCACGCATTCGTCGCAGGAGGTACAGTCCGGGGTTTCGATCCAGACCGGTTCGAAGCCTTCCTGCGCGGCGGGCGTTCCTGCAGCACCAGCCGCGGCGGTAGGCGCGGCGCCCTGTGCGGCAATGACTCCCTGCAGGGCGCCGGGATCGCCGCCGGCGAGACTGAGCAGTCCGGCGGCGATGCTTTGCGCCATTTCCGCCTTGGCCTGATCGGCGATCTGTTTGGCGTCGATCTTGGGCTTGCCGGCACCGGCAAGACCCTTCAGGACGCGCCAGAAATCCCGGCGTTCCAGCGTCGAGGCGACGATTTCCGGCGATACGGTGACCCGCATCAGGGTGTCCGACTCGGGCTGAACGGCCCAGATGTAGGGTACCTTGTCTTCCTTGTCAGCATCGTCCAGATCCAGAAATTCAACCAGCGTGATCATGCTGTCATCCCATTTGGACGGCGGGACCGATTTGAAGTGCTTGCGGAAACGGCCCTCGGTCAGCGCCCAGTCGGCAAAGGTCAGGGGCAGTTCCATGCGGTCCTTGTTGCCGTATTCGTCGACGTATTGCAGCGAATAGGTGGTCCAGTCCTTGTCGATGTCCGGATTGCCCTGGATGGAGATGTGCTGCTCCCAGGATTCGCCGACGCGCGGATCGAAGACCGTCAACGGATAGGCGCGGGATTCCACTGCCAGCTTGCTCTGCATTTCCGAGGCATCGTCGGCGACGCCATGCTCCGGCTGACAGACCGCATAGATATTCCAGATCGCCGGTCCCCGGTAGTTCAGGCCGTCGATATAGCCTTCCAGCAGATGGTTGACATTGGAAATCGCACCCTGAACGACATAGGCGGTGCGGTGGGCCATGGAGATCAGCCCCATTTCCTTGCGTTTCTCGGTCTTGCCGTGCCAGGCCGAGCCATAGGGCGCCATGTCCGAGATCTGGCCGATGAAGCCGGAGGTACAGGCCTGGCCGCCGGTATTGGAATAGACCTGGGTGTCGAGAACCAGGATCTTGATGGGCATGCCCGACATCAGACAGCGGGACAGGTTCTGGAAGCCGATGTCGTAGCTGGCGCCGTCTCCGCCCACCGATACCACCGGCGGACACAAATGGTATTCTTCTTCGCTGAATTGCTCCCAGTCGAAATAGGCGAAGAACTTGTCATGCTCGGCCGGGTCGTAGGCGTCCTGCAATTCCAGCTCCGCCATGCGCACCGCCTTGAAGCCTTCCGCCATTTTCACCATGTGCCCTTCGAAGACGCCCATGGCCAGCGATGGCGCGTCCTGGAACAGGTGGTTGGCCCACGGGAAGGGATAGGGGTTGAAGGGGAATGTGGAGCCCCATACCGTGGTGCAGCCGGTGCCGTTGGCCATGCCCAGGCTGGCGCGGCCTTCCCCGGTGATGCCGGAGGTATACTGCCAGCGCAGATGCTTCAGTTTGGCGACGATCTGGGAGACCCATTTCAGCCACTTGGGATCGATGGGCTGGGTGGGTTTTTCCTGGTCCAGGGAACCGCTCAGTTTGGCCAAGGTCAGGTCGACATTCTTGTTCTCGTCGATGGCAGCCTGCAGCGCCTCGATGTCGCTGATATCCAGGGTTTCCGCCAGTTTCAGACGGATATGCTGCTCCATGTCGGCAATCAGCTGGTCCAGATGCTGGACATGCTTTCTCACGCGCGGCTGCATCAGTGCCGTGACGGTGCTGGTAAACAGGTGGATGATGGTTTTTTCCCCGCAGCCGGTGCAGGCGCCATCACCGCAGTTCATGGCATCATGATTGTGTTTGTCCAGCAGCAGGGTGCCCAGCGCGCCGATCTTCTCGTCGATGTCGTCGATGCGGCTGTATTTCGGATTGGAGGTGGGCAGGTCCAGCCAGTAGGCCCAGTCTTCCTTGAGCTTCTCGATGGTCTCCGGGGTCTGCTTGACCACTTCCAGGGCCTGGTCTTCGCAGACCACGACGCATTCCATGCAGCCCTTGCAGGTGTAAGGGTTGACGGTGATGGAAAACAGCCCGCCATTGTTCGGCGTGCGTTTGTTGACTGCGTCATGGTAGGGCTTGGTCAGGGCGAACTTGAAGCCGCCGCCAGCCTCCTTGAACCATTCGAATTCCTGGGCGACCTCGGCCCTTTCCGGTTCCGGATATTCGGCGATGGTTTCGCCGATGGCCTTGGCGAAGATCGGCGCCAATGGCGTGCCCTCGGATTTGTCGGCGGTCAGGGCATGATATTTCTTTTCCGCGACGCGTATCGCCCGGCGCAGGTGTTTGACATCGTGGCCGGCCCGTTCCACGCGCTTGAGATTGGTCTCGAAAACCTCCGAAACGGTGTTCACCAGACCCGGGATGGCGCTGTCCGGGCAGATGGTATAGCAGTCGCCGCAGGCCGTGCAGTTCTCCGGTATCCAGTTCGGGTGCTCGAAGCGGATCGAGGTCATGTCCCGATAGATGCCGGTGGAAGCCGGCATGACGCTCAATGCCAGGAACGGGTCGGCGAGATTCTGTTCCGCCCGGCCGCTGACGTAGTTGCTGCCGGTCTGGTTCCAGAAGCGGTGGATATCGGAAACGGGATCGTCGTTGGCGGGTTTTTTCAGCAGCTGCAGAGGCACCGATTTGTCTTTTTTCTCGGCGTGTTCGGCAACGTCACCGATGGTCATTTCCGCAACGGGCAGTTCATGGGTTTCCAGAAAGCCGCGTTTCACGGTCCTGAAATTGTCTTCGACGACCTGCTTGCCCTTGCTGCCGAACTTGGCGTTCAGGGTGTCGTAAATGGCCTGCAGGATTTCATCCTTGTTTTTGCCGGCATTCTCGGAAACCGGCGAGGCTTCGAAAAAGGCGCCCTGGAAGGCGATGCCCTGCATGCGGAACTGCAGGTCCGGGTCGGTGGCCTCGTCCCTGGCGATTTTGAAGCCGTCGACATAGAAGACCTTGATTTTCTTGTCGACGATATACTGCTGTGATGCCTTGGGGAAGGTGCGCCACACTTCTTCCGGCGATTCCAGGCTGCTCTGGATGATGAAGGTCCCTCCCTCCTTGAGCCCGGCCAGCGGATTGGAGTGGGTGAAGACGTTGGGATCCGGCGACATGACCACATCCACGTAGGCGTATTCACAGGCCAGGCGGATTTTTTCCGGCGCCGCCGACAGATAATATGTCGTTGGCTGGCCCTTCTTCTCCGAGCCGTACTTGGGGTTGGCCTTGATTTCGTAATCGAGCAGGTCGAACAGGGTCATGGCCAGGTTTTTGCCGGTGGTGATCGCCCCCCAGCCACCCACCGAATGCAGGCGCACGGTGATCGCTCCGGGCGGCATCAGGTTGGGGTTTTCCGAGCCTTTCAGCGCCAGGTCGCGGATTTGCGGGTAGGCCTCGACGATCTTCTGCTGCTGGATTTCCTGCTGGGGCGTGAAGGCCGTTTCCCGGGTGAATTCGATGCCCAGATAGAAAAACTTCTTCTGCTTGCCGTCGGGGAGCATGTTTTCTATCGCGGCGATGATGCCTTCCGGCTGCAGATCGCGGCTGCCCAGCCCGAAGGAGGAGGAGTACAGCGGCGGCGTGTCCGATGCCTTGGTGTAGCTGGCGTAGCCGGGAAAGGAATCGTTGTGGTTGCCGTTTTCCACGCACTTGGTGATGGTGGTGCGGATTTCCCGGATCAGGGGCAGATCTTCGGCCAGGGGCTGGTCGGTGCGTTCCATGACCACGACGCCCTTGCGGCCTTTGACGATATGGCCGATCAGGTCGCCCGGGAAGGGCCGGAACATGGTCATGTTGACCACGCCAACTTTCAATCCGCGGGTTTCGCGCAGGTAATCGGCAACCACCTCCGCGGTGTGCAGGACGCTGCCCTGGCCGATGATCAGGTAGTCGGCGTCATCGCAGTGGTATTGCCCGACCCGGTGATAGCGGCGGCCGGTTAGTTCATACCATTCGTCCATGCACTGCTCGGCGAAATCCGCGACATGATCGAAGAAATAGGGACGCTGCCCGGCAACCATCTGCATGTAGCTGTCCTGGTTCTGCACAACGCCGATCATGGTTGGCCTGTCGACATTCCATGATTCCGGAACCCGTCTTCTGGTTTCGCCAAACAGAATACGCTGCGAAGGGGTCGGGGTGTTGATGATGTCGTCCGGCAGACCGAGAAATTCCTCGATCAGTTCGCGTTCGGGGACGTTCAGGGCTTCGATCAGGTGCGAGGTCAAAAAACCGTCCTGGGCGACGGCAATGGGCGTCAGGGACAATTCGGCGATTTTTCTGCCGATGATGTTCAGGTCGGCGACTTCCTGGTTGTCCTTGCCGAAAATCTGGATGAAGCCGGTGTCGTCCATGCAATGGTAGTCGTCATGGCCGCAGTGTACGTTCAATGTGGCCTTGGTGATGGCGCGGCAGGCGACATTCAGCACATAGGGCAGTCTCTTTCCCACCGCCGCATAGAGGGATTCATGCATGTACGCGACACCCTGCGAGGAGGTGAAGTTGGTGGCCCGCAGTCCGGTCATGGACATGCCGGCGGTGACCGCGCCGGCGGCATGCTCGCCTTCGGGTTCCACGAAGATCAGCGGTCTGTTGGAGATGTTCAGATGGCCTTTGCTTTTTTCCAGAGCCCAGTATTCACCCATATCGGTCGATGGTGTGATCGGGTAGGCGCCAGCGGCATCGCTGGATTCCCTTTCGCACATGATCACGGCGGAGTTGCCGTCCATCGCCATGCGTATGCCGGGGTATTTGAACTGACGGTTTTCTTTTTTGCTGGAAATAGCCATATATGTCCCTCGTTGAAACATCTGCTGCAGCCAGGTTTTCTGCTGCCATCTGATGGTGTAAAAATTAGTGACTGCCGGGCTTCAATTGAAAAACGCTGCATTGTCCAGGACGCCTGCCAGCTGCGCATTCACACAGTACAGGTCGACCTTCATGCCGGTCAAATCAGTGGCAGTGGTTCGATTCTTATGATCTTTTTCGCTTCCCGTCCGCGGCTGGAGCGGGTGGTTCCGAGTTTGCTGTCTATCCAGACGATCGCTCCGGTGGGACAGCGTTCGATCGGTGTTCTGCTGGCCAGGTCGTTCAATTCATAGTCGATCGCCGCCAGGTTGTTTTTTATCGCGATCAATCCCTGTGGTGCATCGGCAACGCATTTGCCGCAGGCGGTACAGGCGACCTCGCATTCCTGTTCGGCCTGATCGCCCTGATCCTCGCTTTTGCAGGCGACGAACAGTTTGTGGCTCACTGGATGCAGGGAAAACAGGTCTTTTGGGCAGGCGACCACGCAATCGTTGCAGGCGGTGCATTTGTCTTCGATGACGATGGGCAGGCCGAATTTGTCCATGTAGATCGCGTCGAAAGTACAGGCTTTGGCGCAGTCGCCAAGTCCCAGGCAGCCCCAGCTGCAGCCCTTGCCGCCCCCGGACACGACCGATGCCGCCTGGCAGGTGGTCAGGCCCTGATAGTTTGCCCTTTTGTAGGCGACGTGCGAGCCTCCCGCACAGGCGAGGCGGGCGACGAATTTCTCCTGTTTGGCCATCGTGACGCCGATGAATCTGGCGATCCGGGCATTGCCTTCAGGAGAATTGACCGTGCATTGCGCCGGGTTCTTTCTGCCTGTGACGACAGCCTCGGCAAACGGACGGCAGCCCGCTTCACCGCAGGCGCCGCATTGCGCCTGGGGCAGCATGTCGTTGACCTGTTCGATGCGCGGGTCTTCGTAGACATAGAGCTTTTTGTTGGCGATGCTCAGGATGACGGCCAGAATCAGTCCCAGGGTAATCATGAAAATACCGGCCGTAACGATACTGGCGACAGAAATCATGGTAACAGACCCGTCGGGTTGGGAATTATGCCAGTTGAGACATTCATCGAGTAAATGACGTTCAATAAATCGATCTATTCATTATAGATCAACTCCGTGCTTTCCAGGAAAGCACATGAAAAAGAAGCCGGGTGGGCTGGCTGTGCATCCTCCGCCAACTTCTGCAGCTGCGGCAATTGCGAGGAATGAAGTTCCAGCGCGGCTGATGGTGGGGTTTCCATTTCCTGTCAGTCCGCTTCCCTGCCGGTTCATGCCATGCGCATTCAAGCGTGGCAAGTGTAAACCGGCAAATTCTACGGCAACAGGCTGAAAATGGCAAAAGTTATTTCTCGGTTCAATCGCTATGGAAACGATTGAGGGGGGTGGAATACTCGAAAAAAACCTTCGCTGACCGCCATGGAGAGCGAAGCGAAGGCGGTTAGTCCCCGGTAGCGACCAGGGCCGCACTGTTTATCCGGCGTGCGATAGCGCAGAGGGAAAACAAAGTAGGCATACGAAAAG
>JANEMG010000361.1 GCA_024511045.1 Gammaproteobacteria bacterium
CCGGATAAACAGTGCGGCCCTGGTCGCTACCGGGGACTAACCGCCTTCGCTTCGCTCTCCATGGCGGTCAGCGAGTGTTCCTGTGATGGTTGCGGAAACGGAACTGGTGGGGGTGTTGAATATTTCCCATCCGGAAGCCGATTATTTCAACGACTGGCATATCCGGTTACTGCATATCTACAAAAACATGCTCGGCCAGTTGATTACCAACTGCCGGCTGTTTCAGCAGATGGAAAAAAAGATCGCCAGTCGCACCGCAAAGCTGCAGCAGGCGCTGCAGGATGTCAAATACCTGAAGGAACGCTATGAAAGCATGTCGATGATCGACGATCTCACCGGCCTGTTCAACAGACGCTATTTCTATGCCCAGGCGGCGGTCATCATTTCCAGCCTGGAGCGCTACGGGCAGGGGTTGTGCGTCCTGATTCTCGACCTGGACTTTTTCAAGAAAATCAATGACACCTATGGGCACATGACCGGCGATCAGGTTTTGATCGATGTCGCGGCGACCCTGAAGGAGGAAATGCGCGACTCGGACATCCTGGTGCGTTTCGGTGGCGAGGAATTCGTCGTCGTGTTCACCAACACCGATTGTCAAAATGGCTTCATCTTCGCCGAGCGCATCCGGAAAAGCATCAATGCCCTGTCCTGGAATCTGGACGACGAGCAGGTCAAAATCACCGTCAGCATCGACATGACTTGCCTGGACGCGGCTGAAAGCAGCAAGCCGGGCATCAATATCGATCACCTGATTCATTGCGCCGATGTGGCGCTGTACCGGTCCAAAGCCGAGGGCAGAAACCGTTCCACCATTTTCACCCAGGAAATGCTGCAGTCGAAACGCTAGTGCTTTTTCAGCGCCGTTCAATGCTTGTAATCAGACGTTGTCAAGTGATAAAATAACCGGCTCGATCAATCGCTGTGCCGGATTGTTCGCCCCCCTATAAAATCCCTTCAGTACTCACGAGAATTCTATGGCCCTTCATTGTGGAATTGTCGGTTTGCCCAATGTCGGCAAATCAACCCTGTTCAATGCCCTGACCCAGGCAACAATCGATGCGGAAAACTATCCCTTCTGCACCATAGACCCCAATGTCGGTGTCGTGCCGGTGCCGGACAGCCGTCTGCAGAAACTGGCAGACATCGTCAAGCCGGAAAGAGTGCTGCCCACCACCATCGAATTCGTCGATATCGCCGGTCTGGTGGCTGGCGCCTCCAAGGGTGAAGGGCTGGGCAACAAGTTCCTGGGCAATATTCGGGAAGCCGATGCCATCGTGCACGTGGTGCGCTGTTTCGAAGATGACAACGTGGTGCATGTGGCCGGCGCGGTGGACCCCGTTTCCGATATCGAGGTCATCAACACCGAACTGGCGCTTGCCGACATGGCAACCGTGGAGAAGGCCCTGCTGCGTTCGGCAAAGGCCTCCAAGGCCGGAGACAAGGAGGCGCTGGCGAACAAAAAACTGTTTGAAGAAATTGCCGCGCATCTGGATGCCGGCGGTCTGGTCCGGGCCATGGGCCTGGACAGTGACGAACTGGAGCGTTGCCGTGAACTGCACCTGCTGACCGCCAAGCCGACCATGTATGTGGCCAATGTTCACGATGACGGCTTCGAGAACAATCCCATGCTGGAACGGGTCATGCAGTTGGCCGAACAGGAAGGCGCCATCGTCGTTCCGGTCTGCGCGGCCATCGAAGCGGAAATCGCGCAGCTGGACGAGGAGGAAAAAAAGGAATTCCTGGAGGACCTGGGCCAGGAAGAGCCGGGTCTGAACCGGGTGATCAGGGCTGCCTACACACTGCTGGATCTGTCCACATACTTTACCGCCGGGGTCAAGGAGGTCAGGGCCTGGACCTTTCCCAGGGGGGCGACGGCGCCGCAAGCCGCGGCAGTCATCCATACCGATTTCGAGAAGGGATTCATTCGCGCGGAGATCATTTCCTATGAGGATTTCATTGCCTGCAATGGCGAACAGGGGGCCAAGGAAGCGGGAAAATGGCGCCTGGAAGGCAAGGACTATATCGTCCAGGATGGCGACGTCATTCATTTCCGCTTCAATGTTTGACAAAAACAGCGAGAGCCTCTAAAATTTCCCCTCTTTTCCGGGAGTGTTCACTCCAACAAGCAACGGCGATGTAGCTCAGTCCGGTTAGAGCGCAGGATTCATAACCCTGAGGTCGGTGGTTCGATCCCACCCATCGCCACCACTAAACTTTAAAGACAGTGTTGCATATTCCAGTTTTTCATACACTGAACTGGGGTTTCTGACGCGTCAAAATTCCCGTTTCATGTGACCAACGCCAATCAGGATTCAACCTCTCTACAGGCAATACAAAACAGGTGCTGCGCTGTTGTCGGGATGACAGGAATTACAGGGTTTCAGTAAATCTGAGGGTCATCCGTAATCAGGGAATTTTTTATCGTAACTACTCACCCATAGTAAAAGAAGTCCCTATGGGTGGTCTGTGGAGGAAGTGTCTTTGGCAGGGATGCCAAAGTCAAGCCTGCAGGGATGTATTCACGGCGTCTTTCGGAACAGACTACCCATAGGGGCCGAGTAGATAGTCAGCATCTATAAACACCCATCCATGGGGTGTTAAAGACAAGAAAACAGCAAATGCGATTGGCTGTTTTATTCACAATCAATGACTTACTGTCATTGATTGTGCCGGCACATCCCTGTGCCGGATCAGTTTCCGTCATTTATAGACGGAACTAGAGTTTAGAGTTTCAGAGGAGAAAAACCACTAAAAATCTCAAAAAATAGTTGACATAGCAAGGCGCGGCCTTCTCAGAAGAGAAATCAACACAAACTTCTGG
>JANEMG010000516.1 GCA_024511045.1 Gammaproteobacteria bacterium
CGGGAGAATGGATCCACCATAGAAATACGTAAGAAATACGTAATTATTGAGAATCATTCGCATCCACAGGGTGCGCAGCATTCAACCAGCCAAAATCAATTTTTAGTTTTGCATATGGCTCTTCTTGACTCGTACGGCATAGGATGATGCCTCATTTTTGGTTTTGAAGCCGGCAACGCGCAACCGGTACCAATTTTCCCCTTTTATTTTCACCGGCAAGACCTCGACAGGGATGCCTTTCTTTTTCAATTCCGCGGATTTTCTCTGCGCATACCATTCCTGTTTGAAGGAAATCAGATTGACAGCCCAACCGGATTTGGCCGCACTCGCCTTGGTTTTTCTGACCGAGGACTTCCTTCTTTCCAGTTTTGCAATTCTGGCTTTCAGGGCGGACAATTGTTTGTTGGCTTTGGCTATTTGGCTTTGGCTATTTGCTCGCTGTTATCGTTAATTCCTTGCTGGACTGCATCATTGGGTGCAGCGCCAGCCTGCATATCCCGGGTTGTCTTGTCCTGTAATGCTGACATTTGGGTTCCCAGGCCGGCCAGCCGTTCGGATAGTCGACTGAAGTCCTTTTTCAGTTGTTGCAGCTCGCCGGTTTTTTGATTGACCACCAGGGCCGAAAGGTCGTCCTCGACAGCGATGATTTTTTCCTGCAGCTGTTCGACATCGCTTTGCCCGCTGAAAAACATGGCAACCATGACGCCGATGGCGACCAGTGCCAGAATTGCAGAAGCCAGGGCTGCTTTGCCCAGCAACGCTGTCTTTTGCAGGCTTTGCTCCAGTGCCTTTTTGGATTTCTTTTGTTCCCGGGTCAATTTCTCCAGTTCTTCCGGCTGGGATGCAACCTTGGCCTGCAGGCTGTCAATCGCGTCATGCAGGGTATCGACCCTGCCGATGAGTTCGGTCAATTCCTTGCTGGTATCCGGTTCCCGGGATACGCCCTCGGAGGCATCTGGTGTAGCCGTGGCCTGTTCTTCCGGGGGCGGCGGTGTTTCATCGACAGGCGCTGCAGTGTTTTCAGCGGCTTCCGGATCGGCCGGCTCCTCGTCGCCGGAAATATCGAAATCGGCCATGAGAAAATCGTCACTTTTTCCATTGGCGTCCGATGCGGAAGATTCAGAGGTGGTCTGCGGCTCCTGCGCCAGCAAATCTTCATCATCGGCAAATTCATCGAATTCATCTTCCGGGGCTGCATCGGTAGTGGTCTGGGAGGCATTTTCTTCGCCGGGAATTTCCTCCAGATCGGTGAAATCCTCCTTCATCAACAAGCGATCGATGGTGTTTTCATCGCCCAGCAAATCCTCATCCAATGCGGGTTGGGCAGCATCGCCATCCTGCGAAGGCAGATTGTCCTCATCACTGGCAGCCGTTTGGTTCTGGCTCTTGGTTTCTTTTGTATCAGTCACCTGAATCCGTAACTTCGTGAGCGGTAATAATGCACTAATTATCGGAATACAAAAGGATATTTGTTAAAATGTGGGCTTGTGAAACATCACCCATCAGGTGAAGCAATGAAACGTTTCAT
>JANEMG010000362.1 GCA_024511045.1 Gammaproteobacteria bacterium
GCCGCCGCCGATCTTGCGGTGGACTGGCAGCGGGCCCGCGTCGATGCGGCCAGCAGCGCTCTGCATGAAATCAGCATCAATCTCGCCGAGACCACGCTGAAGGTCCCCTTCGACGGCGTCATCGTGGAGCGCCTCAAGGAACCCGGGGACATGGGCCTGGCCGGAGTACCGATTGTCGTGATCCACAATTCCGCGGCATTGCGCCTGGAAACCGCGGTACCGACGCAATGCGCCCTGCACCTGCAGCTGGGCGCCAGGGTGCCGGTGAGGATCGAGACACTGCCGGAGATGATGACTGCCGAAATCGATGAAATCACCCCCGAGGTAGACCCAGAAACCCACACCATCCTGATCAAGGCGACCCTGCCCCTGGAGAAAAAACTGCAGCCGGGTCTGTTCGGCTGGCTGGACCAGGCCTGCAGCCGGCACACGGCCCTGCTGATCCCCGCCAGGGCGGTCAGAAAAATCGGCCAGCTGGAAATCGTCAGGGTCCTGGTGAACGACAGACCGTTGACGCGGCATGTGCGCACCGGCAAACGCCACGGCGATCTGGTGGAAATACAATCCGGTTTGCGTGAAAGCGAAACCGTCATCATTCAATAACCCGGCCGCATCTCCATGAGTGAACAGAACCATTCCAACCCCAGTGCTGCGCCGCAACGCGGGCTGACAGCGAAAATCGTCAAACTGTTTACCATCTCCCAGCTCTCCCCGCTGTTTCTGATCGGCGCCCTGCTGGCGGGCATGGCCGCGCTGCTCTTGACGCCGCGTGAGGAAGACCCGCAGATCATCGTCCCGGTCATGGATGTGCTGGTGGAATATCCCGGCGCTGCGGCCGAGGAAGTGGAAAAACTGGTGACCACGCCGCTGGAAACGCTGCTCAAGCAGATCGACAGCGTCGAGTATGTGTATTCCGCTTCCATGCCGGGCAGGGCCATCGCCACGGTACGCTACTATGTGGGTGAAGACCGCGAAGACAGCCTGGTGAAGACCTGGAGCAAGGTCATGTCCAACCAGGACATCATCCCTGCCGGCGTCACCCGCTGGAGCGTCAAGCCCATCTCCATCGACGATGTCCCGATCGTCATGCTGACCCTGTCTTCGGCATCACCGCTCAACGACGAAATGGCGCTGCGGCGCATAGCCGACGAACTGGTCTCCCGGTTGCGCGGTGTCGACAATGTCGCGAAAAGTTGGGTGGTGGGCGGCGCCAGGCGCCAGATAACGATCAACCCGATTCCAGCAGCATTGATCGCCCGTGACGTCAGCCTGGCAGAGATTATCGCCGCCCTGCAGGCGACCAACATCAATGTCCAGGTCGGATCCATCGCCAGCGGCAACCGGGATATCGATCTGGAAGCCGGCCCCTACTTCACATCGGTGGAGGAAGTCGGCGCGACGATACTGAAAAGCGTCGACGGCCGTCCCGTCTATCTGCGCGATGTCGCCCGGATTCAGGATGGCCCCGAAGACCAGCAGCATTACACGCGCATAGGCTTCGGCCCGGCGGTGCAGGACATGAAGCTGGTTGGCCAGGAACTGGACCCATCGGCGCAGCCCGGCGAGGAGCGCGCCATGGTCACCATCGCCATCGCCAAGCGGCAGGGCAGCAATGCCGTACAGGTCGCCGAGGATGTCATCGCCTTCACCGAATCGGAAATGGGCTCGATCATCCCCGACGATGTCAGCGTGACCATCACCCGCGACTATGGGGAGACAGCCGATCACAAGGTCAACGAACTGGTCAAGCATCTGCTCCTGGCCATCGCCATCATCGTCGTGCTGCTGGCCATTTCCCTGGGCCCCAAGGAGTCCCTGATCGTCTCCATCGCAGTGCCGGTGACCTTCGCCATCACCCTGCTCTGCGATCTGATCTTCGGCTACACCATCAACCGGGTGACGATGTTCGCACTGATATTGTCCCTGGGTCTGCTGGTGAACGATCCCATCGTCGATGTGGAAAACATCTACCGGCATTACAAACTGAAAAAGGAGCCACCGCTGCAGGCGCTGCTGACAGCCGTCGACGAAGTCCGGCCACCGACCATCCTGGCGACCTTCGCGGTGATCGTCTCCTTTCTGCCGATGCTGTTCATTACCGGCATGATGGGCCCCTACATGGCGCCGATGGCTTTCAACGTACCCATCGCCATGCTGGTATCTCTGATCGTCGCATTCACCATCACCCCCTGGGCCAGCTACAAGCTGCTGCAGAGCGAATATGGCAAGTCCGAGGAGCAGTTCGAGCTGCGTAAAACCCGCGTCTATCGCTTCTACCAGGCCACGCTGGGCTACCTGATCGCGACGCCGGGACGCAGCCGGCTGTTTCTGCTGATCGTGCTGGCCGCCTTTGCCGGCTCGGCGATGCTCGCCGCCACCCGGGCCGTGCCCCTGAAACTGCTGCCCTTCGACAACAAGAATGAATTGCAGCTGGTCATCGATATGCCGGCAGGCAGCACCCTGGAACAGACCGAAGAGGTGGCCCGGGCATTGGGGCAGTTTCTGGCGACGGTCAATGAAGTAACCGATTATCAAAGCTATGTCGGGCTGGCGTCGCCGATGGATTTCAACGGCATGGTGCGGCATTACTATCTGCGCCGGGATAATTTCGTCGGCGATCTGCGCGTCAATCTGCTGCCAAGGAGCAGCGTGAACAGAACTCCCATCAGATTGCCCTGCGTATCCGCGACGCTGTCGAGGCCATAGCCGAAAAATACGGCGCCAACGTGAAAATCGTCGAACTGCCGCCCGGTCCGCCGGTGCTGTCCACCGTGGTTGCTGAGGTCTATGGCTGTCTCTTATACACA
>JANEMG010000044.1 GCA_024511045.1 Gammaproteobacteria bacterium
ATGTATACACTGTCAATATCTATTTGCGAGAATTTTTCCTACTGCAACGCACCGAACCGATCTGCCCCAATAATCTAGGGATTGACTGTCACTCTGGCAAACTTCCGCTTGCCCACCTGGTAGACATGCTGGCTGTTCAGCGGCATCACAAGCTTGTTGTCGCTCACTTTCTCCCCATCGATCTTCACCGCCCCCTGCCTGATCATGCGCATCGCCTCCGAAGTGCTGCCCGTCAAGCCGGCATCCTTCAACAGGTTGGCAATCGCATAACCCTCAGCGCTGCAGGTCAGGGTCTTTTCCTCGATGACATCGGGCATGGCGCCGCGCTTGAATCTGGCCTCGAAGCTTTCCAGCGCCTTCCGGGCCGCCCCCTGATCATGGAACCGTTCGACGATCTCCAGTGCCAGCCTGACTTTGTAATCCCGGGGATTGGCTCCCTGTTCACAGGCCGCCTTCCAGTCGGAAATCTCGGCCATGGGACGAAAACTCAGCAGCTCGAAATAGCGCCACATCAATTCATCGGAAATCGACATGATCTTCCCGAACATATCCTCGGCAGGATCGGCTATACCTATATAGTTGTTCAGGGATTTGGACATTTTCTGCACGCCATCCAGCCCTTCCAATATGGGCATGGTAATGACGACCTGCGGTTTTTGCCCATAGACCTCCTGTAGCTGCCGCCCAACCAGCAGGTTGAACTTCTGGTCGGTACCGCCCAATTCGACGTCGGCCTTCATGGCAACGGAATCATAGCCCTGAATCAAGGGATACAGGAATTCATGAATGGCGATCGGCTGGCCGCTCTTGTATCTTTTGCTGAAATCGTCGCGCTCCAGCATTCTGGCAACGGTATGTCTGGCCGCCAGCTGAATCAATTCCGCCGATGACATGGCGTTCATCCAGCTGGAATTGAACATCACCAGGGTTTTTTCAGGATCCAGAATCTTGAAAATCTGCTGCTCGTAGGTCCTGGCATTCTCGATGATCTCGTCCCTGCTCAAGGGTTTGCGGGTAACATTTTTTCCGGTTGGATCACCGATCATGCCGGTGAAATCGCCGATCAGAAACAAGACTTCATGTCCAAAATCCTGAAACTGCTTGAGCTTGTTGATCAGCACTGTATGCCCCAAATGCAGATCCGGCGCGGTGGGATCGAAACCCGCCTTGATCCGCAGCGCCCTTCCCTCCTGCAGTTTCTCGATCAGCTCGCTTTCCCGCAAAACCTCATCCCCCCCCCGGCAGAGCTGTGCCAACACATCTTCTTGCAATTTCTTTCCTCCAAATTTCAAATACTTATCAAATTACTTGAACAATAATTATCAACAAACCCTCAGCATAAAACCAGGATTAAGTTATACTTAAGCCACAAACGGTAATAATTCATCATGAATTTTACCCCTTATTCTGACCAAACTGACTATCATAAAGCAACGTGAAAAATAGTAAATCCAAATCATTGCTTTTAGGCTTCACTGCCGCACTGGCCGCAACTGCCGGCTTCGCCTTGAAAACACCGGGCACAGCCGAGCAAACCGTAGCGCAACCGCAGCGTACCGTTGCCCTCGCCATCCCGGCGGCCAAACCTGCCGTTGTCCAGCCCACACCGGAACCAAAACAGGAATCAAAGCCGGAACCGGCAAAATTCAAAGTGATCAATCATGAAATCAAATCCGGCGAAAATCTGGCGAAAATCTTCGCCAAGCTGGATCTTGATAAAAAGACCCTGCATCGAATCATCCATACCAACGATACCGGCAAGGAATTCGCCAACATTGCTGCCGGAAAAATCCTGCAGGTCAAAACCGCGCAGAATGGTGATCTGGTGCACCTGGTCTATGAAAAAAATGCCATCGACACACTGATCGCAACGCGGCAAGGCGATGCTTTTACGGTCGAGAAACAAAGCAAAAATATCGAACACAAAACGGCCAGCGCCCAAGCTGTCATTCATTCCTCCCTGTTTCTGGATGGCAAGGTTGCCGGACTTACCGACAGAGTAATCATGGAGATGGCCGATATCTTTGCCTGGGACATCGATTTTGCCCTGGACCTGAGAGACGGCGATCAATTTACCGTTCTCTATGAGAAACAATTGATCGATGGCAAGGAAATCGACAGTGGGGAAATACTTGCTGCTGAATTCGTCAATCAGGGAAAAACCTACACCGCCGTCCGATACAAAGACAAAAAAGGCAATGTCAGTTACTACTCGCCTGACGGCAAAAGCATGAAAAAGGCATTTCTCAGAACGCCTGTCGATTTTGCCCGCATCAGCTCGCGCTTCAACCTGAAACGCAAACATCCGGTACTGAACAGAATCCGGGCCCATAAGGGGGTGGATTATGCGGCCAGAACAGGCTCACCGGTCAAATCCACAAGCAACGGAAAAATCATTTTCCGGGGCCGCAAGGGTGGATACGGCCGGGTAGTCATCGTCCAGCACGGTAAAAGCTACAGCACCCTGTATGCCCATCTTTCCAAATTCAGAAAGGGTCAGCGCATAGGCAGCCGTGTCAAACAAGGTCAGATAATCGGCTACGTCGGCCAATCAGGGTTGGCGACTGGCCCTCACCTGCACTATGAATTCCGCATCAATGGCGTTCACAAAAACCCGTTGACGGTTGCCTTGCCGAAAAGCGCGCCCATCGACAAAAGGCTTCTGGCCGATTTCAAACGCCAGACTACCCCGCTGTTGAGCCAACTGGATACGATCAGAACGACCCTGGTTGCCAGCAGCAATTAATACGACTGAAAAAGAAAAGGTATAAAAACTGCCGCAGCCGGATTGCCATGGCAATCCGGCTGCAAAAATTCTGACAAGAACCTCAGGTTTTGCAACCGATCCCGCCACGGCCTTTGATCTTTTCCAGTAAATTCCCAGCAATCCAAGCAGCCACGCTGAAAAATCGCAGCCCCCACTTCCATCTTGTCTGAATATTATATAGGCCTCATGTCCGGAACCAGCCTGGACGGCATCGATGCCGGCATCCTGGATCTGTCGCCGCGGCCAAGGACTGTACACTTTATCTACCGTCCCTTCGACGAAGCGACAAAAAACCGGATCAGACATCTGAGCGCACCGGAAAAGCGCCTGGCTTTGTCAGATTACGGCAGGCTGGATGCACATCTTGGCCTGTTGTTTTCGGAAGCCGTCAATACCCTGCTCGACGCAGCAGGCATTGCCGCACGGGACATACGCGGCATTGGCAGCCATGGCCAGACCATGCACCACGCGCCGACCGGCCCGAACCCCTTTTCCCTGCAGATCGGCGACCCCAACGTCATCGCGGAAAATACCGGCATCACCACGGTCGCCGATTTTCGCAGACGGGACATTGCCGCCGGCGGACATGGCGCACCACTGGTGCCGGCCTTCCATCAGGCTGTTTTCAGCCATACACAGGAAAACCGGGTAATCCTCAACATCGGGGGCATTGCCAACGTCACCATCCTGCCCAGGAATCCCGGAAGCGCCATCGGCGGCTTCGACACCGGCCCGGGAAACACACTGATGGATCAGTGGATCTTCAAAACCCGTGGAATCAGCTATGACAAGCAGGGTTCATGGGCAAAATCAGGAAAGATCCTGCCGGAAATCGTCACTCACCTGAAACAGGACCCGTACTTTTCCAGTCCACCGCCAAAAAGCACCGGCAGGGAATATTTTTCCCTGGCCTGGCTGGATAGACAGGACCCGTTGCAGAATCGCTCTTTTCGTTCAGAAGACATTCAGGCCAGCCTGTGCGCTCTGACAGCCGAAACAGTCTGCGAGGCGATTGCGCGCCATGCACCAGAAACGGACCGGATTCTGGTATGCGGCGGCGGCAGCCACAACGACTACCTGCTACAGTTGATCCGGGAACGGCTGCCCTGCCCCGTTGCCACGACGGAAGAATTCGGTATCCATCCGGACCAGGTGGAGGCGATGGCCTTTGCCTGGCTGGCAAAACAGACGCTGACCGGCGCGCCAGGCAATGTCATTGAAGTAACGGGTGCCAAGGCGCCCGTCATTCTTGGCGGGATCTATCCGGGAAAATACGGGCTATACGGAAAACGATGAGCCGCAGCCGCAGGTTGTCGTGGCATTGGGGTTGCGAATCACGAACTGGGCACCTGAAATATCTTCCTTGTAATCGATTTCAGCGCCATGCAGATACTGGATGCTCATGGAATCCACCAGCACCGTCACCCCGGCCTTTTCCACACGGGTATCGTCATCATTGACCTGTTCGTCGAAGGTGAAGCCATATTGAAAGCCGGAACAGCCCCCGCCCGAGATATAGACCCGCAGCTTCAGGTTGTCGTTGCCTTCCTCGGCAATCATTTCTCCCACCTTGCTGGCAGCGCTGTCGGTAAAAATTATTGGTTCAGCCATAATCGAAACTTCTTTGCTTGATGAACAATCTTGAGATTATGACTTTACCAAGGGATTTAGTCAAGATTTACGGGTACAGAGTGATGCTCTGCAATCCCTGCTCCTCCGGCAGGGCAAACATAAGGTTCATGTTCTGCACGGCCTGACCCGCAGCGCCTTTCACCAGGTTGTCGATCACCGACAACACCACCACTGTTTGCCCGCCCTGCGGCCTGTGCACGGCAATCTGGCACTGATTGCTGCCTTTGACATCCCGGGTATCCGGATGCGCAGCGGCAGGCAGCACCTGCACGAAGCGCTCACCCGCATAGCGCTGGGCATAGAGTGCCTGCAGATCATCGGCATCACCCGCCAGCCGCCCGTACAGGGTCGCATGAATACCCCGGATCATCGGCGTCAAATGCGGCACAAAGGTCAAATCGACCGCCTGCCCGGCAATACCCTGCAAGCCCTGAACGATTTCCGGCAAATGCCGGTGACCTGCGGCCGCATAGGCCTTGAAGCTTTCCCCTGTCTCGCTCATCAATACCGACAACTGCGCTTTCCTGCCCGCGCCGCTGACCCCGGATTTGACATCGGCGATCAAATGGCCGGCGTCGATCAAACCCTTTTCGATCAATGGCAGAAAGCCCAGCTGCACCGCCGTCGGATAACAGCCGGGGCAGGCGACCAAGCTGGCGCTCCTGACCGCCTCCCGGTTGATCTCCGGCAAGCCGTAGACCGCTTCGGCGAGCAATTCCGGACAGACATGCTCCATTCCATACCATTGCGACCAGAGATGATGGTCCCGGATACGGAAGTCGGCGGATAGATCGATCACCTTCACCTCCTGCCGCAACAGTTCTTCCGCCATCAACATAGCCGTGCCATTGGGTGTGGCAAAAAACACCACGTCACACTGCGCCAGCGTCGCCGCGTCCGGCTTGCAGAAAACCGCATCGACAGCCCCGCGCAGACTGGGATAGACGGCATCGACCCGCCGCCCGGCGTCGGCCCGAGATGTGACGACCGCGACCTCGACATCGGGATGCAATGCCAGAATACGCAGTAACTCTACCCCGGTATAACCGGTCCCGCCAACGATACCCGCTCGAATCATCTGTTTTATTCCTGTCAAATTGAATTTCGTCTGCAATACCTGCGAATTTGTCCTTGCAGCCGCATTGCAGCTTGATTTTACCCGCCCTTGCCTGCAAAATCACCTGCAACCGATAGCGAAAGGATAGTCCCGTGAAAGTTTTACTCGATCTGTGCATCGTACCACTGGGTGTCGGCGTATCCATTTCCCGGTATGTCGCCGCCTGTGAACGGGTCATCAGCGATGCGGGATTGAAATGCCAGCTGCATGCCAACGGAACCAACATCGAAGGCGATTGGGATGCCGTGCTCGATGCTGTCAAACGCTGTCATGAAACCGTTCATGCCATGGGCGCTCCCCGCATCACCACTTCCATTCGCATCAATACCCGCACCGACAAGGAACAGACCATGGAGGATAAAATCGACAGCGTCCAGAAACAACTGGCCGGGGAATGAAGCAGCGATGAACCCGGTAACCATGCTGGTCATGGAAATCACCGCACACGGTCCGCCGGATGTCCTGCAGCCGTCGAGACGGCCTGTCCCCGTCCCAACGGGCAGTGAAGTGCTGATCGAAGTCGCTGCCGCCGGCGTCAATCGCCCCGATGTCATGCAGCGCAAAGGTCTCTATCCACCGCCTCCCGGCGCCTCGGACATTCCCGGGCTGGAAATCGCCGGTCGTGTCGTGGCGCTGGGTGGCGATGTCGTCGACCTGGCCACAGGAGACGCTGTCTGCGCACTGGTGACCGGTGGCGGCTACGCGGAATACTGCCTGGCACCGGCCGAACTATGTCTGCCCGTCCCTGAAGGCCTGGAACTCATCGAGGCCGCGGCGCTGCCGGAAACCTTCTTTACCGTGTGGAGCAATGTTTTCCAGCGCGGCCATCTCGCAGCCGGCGAAAGCATCCTGGTGCATGGCGGCAGCGGCGGCATCGGCACCACGGCGATACAACTGTGCAAGGCATTCTCGGCAAGGGTCATCACCACTGCCGGGTCCGATGAGAAATGTACATTCTGCCGTCAATTGGGAGCCGATGCCGCCATCAATTACCGCACCCGGGATTTCGTCGCCGTCGTCGACCACTGGACGGAAGGCCATGGCGTCGATCTGATTCTGGACATGATCGGCGGTGATTATTTCCCGCGCAATATCAAATGCCTCGCCGACGATGCCAGACTGCTCCAGATTGGCGTACAGCAGGGACCGAAAAGCGTCATCGATCTGTTGCCGGTAATGCTGAAACGCTTGACCATCACCGGCTCCACACTGCGCGCGAGAAGCATCGATTTCAAGGCGAAAATCGCCGGAGATCTGTTGGAACGGGTCTGGCCGCTGCTGGCAAACAGGCAAATCAAACCGGTCATCGACCGTACCCTGCCGCTGACCCAGGCGGCCGAAGCCCACGCACTGATGGAAAGCAGCGGACACATCGGCAAAATCATTCTGACAGTGGCACCGCCGGACAACAGCCATCGATCTACTGGATAGAATTGCCGATGATGAAAGCCAAAAACACGCCGCGGCATACTCCGAAGTTCAATGATGGCGAGGCCCTTTCACCGTGGCGCGAATCGCTGCATACCATTATCTTCGGTTCCGAAACCCCGCTGGGGAAAGCCTTCGATGTACTGCTGATTATCAGCATCGGCATCAGCGTCACCACCGTCATGCTGGCCAGCGTGGAATCCATACAGCAGCGTTACGGGCAGCTGCTGTCCCGGCTGGAATGGACATTCACGCTACTGTTCACCGTGGAATATCTGCTGCGCCTGCTCTGTGTCCGCAGGCCTTGGCTGTATTGCCGGAGCTTCTTCGGGATTGTCGATCTGCTCTCGATACTGCCCAGTTATCTGGGACTTTTGTTTCCCGATGTCAAATACATGCTGGTAATCCGCATTCTGCGCATGCTGAGAATATTCCGGGTCCTGAAACTGACCGAATACATGAGTGAGGCGCATATCCTGATGGATGCCTTGAGCAACAGCCGGCGCAAGGTCCTGGTCTTTTTGTATACCGTACTGACCCTGGTGATCATTTTCGGCTCGCTGATGTATGTCGTGGAAGGCAGTCAAGCGGGATTTTCCAGTATTCCAAAATCCGTTTACTGGGCCATCGTCACGATGACCACGGTCGGTTATGGCGACATCGCACCGCAGACGCCCATTGGCCAGATCATTGCCGCAACGATCATGATTCTGGGCTACGGCATCATTGCCGTCCCCACCGGCATCTACAGCGTCGAACTGGTGAAGTCCTACCAGACGGATAATGTCCGCAACGACGCCTGCCCGGATTGCGGCGAGACCGGTCATGACTTCGACGCCGACTATTGCAAATATTGCGGGCATCGGCTGGAAGACGATTGAACGGGCTTCCCGTCCCTCTGCCGGCCATTATTTTGTCCTCAGGGATAAAGTAATACAATAGACGCCAGCCGAAAATTTTGGTTTTCAGACAATCTGATTACTTTTCAATCGCTTGACTAAGGAGAAACCCATGCGCTATCTACACACCATGATCCGGGTGCACGACCTGGACGAATCCCTGGATTTCTATTGCAACAAACTGAGGCTTGCAGAATGCAAGCGTATCGACAACGAGGAGGGCCGCTATACGCTGGTCTATCTGCATGCGCCGCTGGATGCGGAACTGGCCAATAAAACCCAGGCGCCTCTGCTGGAACTGACCTACAACTGGGATACCGAAAAATATGATGGCGGGCGCAACTTCGGCCATCTTGCCTACGAGGTCGAGAATATCTATGCTGTCTGTCGGAAACTGATGGACCAGGGCGTGACCATCAACCGGCCGCCCCGCGATGGCTGGATGGCGTTCATCCGCTCACCCGACGACATCTCCATCGAACTGCTGCAGAAGGGTGACCCGCTGCCTCCCGAGGAGCCCTGGTCCTCCATGGAAAACACCGGCACCTGGTAAGCATTACCGCTGCAACCGCAGCGTCCCCCGCTGCCGCCTTGATAGCGGCAACGGGGCGAACGAGCAGGGCGGGAAACGCCCCGTCAGCCCTGCAGATTCCCGATCAGGACATCGGCGAACTCGCTGCATTTCACCTCGACGGCATTGTCCATCAATCGGGCAAAATCATAGGTGACGTGCTTGCCGGCGATTGCCGCATCCATGGCGCCGAGAATGGCATCGGCGGCTTCCGTCCAGCCCAGATAGCGCAGCATCATTTCTCCGGAAAGAATCAGGGATCCGGGATTGACCTTGTCCAGGCCGGCATATTTCGGCGCGGTGCCATGGGTGGCCTCGAAAATAGCCGTGCCGGTCCGGTAATTGATGTTGCCGCCCGGGGCGATGCCGATTCCGCCGACCTGTGCGGCCAGCGCATCGGACAGATAGTCGCCATTCAGATTCATGGTTGCGATGACGTCGAATTCCGCAGGTCTGGTCAAAACCTGCTGCAGAGTGATATCGGCGATGGCGTCCTTGATCAGGATTCGACCGTTGGCCAGCGCTTCGGCCTGCTCCCGGTTGGCCGCCTCGTCACCCTGATCCGCGCGGGTTCTCTCCCACTGCCCCCAGGTATAGGTCTGTTCCGGAAAATCCCGCTCGGCGACCGCATAGGCCCAGTTGCGGAAGGCGCCTTCGGTGAATTTCATGATGTTGCCCTTGTGCACGATGGTGACGCTCTTGCGCTGATTGCTCAGTGCGTATTCGATCGCCGCAACGATCAAACGTTCGGTCCCCTCGCGCGACACCGGCTTGAGTCCGATTCCGGAGCTGTCCGGGAAACGTATTTTCTTGTACTGCTCGGGAAAATGCTCCTGCAGCAGCTCCAGGAAACGCCGATTGTCGTCACTGCCCTGCTCGAATTCCACGCCGGCATAGATATCCTCGGTGTTCTCCCGGAAAATAACCATGTCCACGGCGCCGGGATTTTTTACCGGTGAAGGGACGCCTTCGAACCAGCGCACCGGCCGCAGGCAGACATACAGATCCAGCAACTGCCGCAGCGCCACATTCAGGGACCGGATGCCGCCGCCAATGGGCGTCGTCAAGGGGCCCTTGATGGAAATCAGATACTCTCTGCAGGCATCCACGGTGGCGTCCGGCAGCCAGGAACC
Organism: Gammaproteobacteria bacterium; assembly: GCA_024511045.1. Classification (GTDB taxonomy): domain Bacteria; phylum Pseudomonadota; class Gammaproteobacteria; order Methylococcales; family Methylomonadaceae; genus JANEMG01. The sequence continues at coordinate 9,548 of JANEMG010000044.1, forward strand.
GAACAGCTCGTTGGCTTTTGCGCCGGCATAGATTTCCAGCCATTGGATCTTTCTTTGTCCCGCATAGGCGCTTTCCACCGCGGCATCCAGTACACGCACCGTGGCGCGCCAGATATCTGGTCCGGTGCCATCCCCCTCGATAAAGGGAATGATCGGATTGTCGGGAACGGCAAGCCTGCCGTTTTGCATGACGACGGGCTGGCCCTCCGGGGGAGGGGTAAGTGAAGGGTTCGACATAGACAACTCCAGGTCTGATCAAATCGAAAGGAATGCACCATCTGCCGAACAGAAGCACAGATGATCCACTAAAATTGTAAAGTTCGGCATCATAACAAACGCATGGCCTTTTGTCCCGGCTCACTGCAGAAGCGCAACATGTCGTACGGGATACAGTTTGAACGCCTTCGTCATGCCCGAAAACACCTGTCTGCAGAGGATTGCCCGCGGCCCTCTCCTCAGGACAGCCGGCCGCCTGCAACTTACCAGCGATAGGGATCCTCGACCACAACATACCGTGAACCCTGCGGAGCGTAATAGACATTGTCGCAATTGTAATAGCGGATTCCATCGACGATCACCGAGCGGCAGGAAGGCGGCAACGTGGCGACCACGGTACCGATGGCCAATGCCGTTGCCCCGACTACCGCCGCACCACCATAATAGGGTGCGCCATAATAGTTATGGCGCCTGGCCGTTCGCCGGACACTGCGCCGATAGGGACCCGCTTCAGCCTGCGAGAAGCTGATCCAGCCCTGCTCACGGGAAGTGTCGATCTTTACCCCCAAAAAGCCCAGCATTGCCGCCAGCAGCAACGTGTACAACAAAAAGAATTTCTTCATCATCGTTCTCCTGATACCTTATTGAGCAGCCAACGCGGCTTTGAATGCCTTGGCATCCATCGCCACGGCTCCCTTGGGAGGGGTGAAGACAAAACTCCCGGCAGGAAACTCCGGATTGATTCGCCAATTGCTGAACTGCAGAGAAAATTGCGGCGCATTTGCCAGCCACTTGGAAGTGATGCTGTAGCGGCAGGGCAGCGCTTTCTCGCCATCCTGAATCCAGATCTGCCAGTCGACCTCGGCACTGCGGGCCGCCAACTGATGGCAGAACACACCGCCCATACGTACCTTGCCGATATAGACCATCTTCTCCAGGGGCTGCATCAGCGGCGTATAGGAATCTTTTGCCAGCAGATCCCTGGCCGGCAATTCACTGTTCAGAGCCGCCGCTCCGGCATCCAGCGCGGCATCGATATCTCCTGACACCGGCAGGGTCAGAAAGGCATTCAGGTTCCGGCCGTAGAAGACCAGTTCCCTGCCGTTGAAAACGACGTCCATATCCACTGCGATCCCCCGACGGGTCATCGCAAACTTGTCCGGCCGCTGGATCTTGACATCACCCTGGCGATACAAGGACAGTTTGAAGCCGTCGGCCAGCACCATCTCGTCGATGATCTCGATATCCACGCCGAAGGATTTCAATGCCCCCAGATAATCGCTCATTTTTTTCATCAGGGCATCGGCCCGGAGATCGATATCGGCCTTGACCGCTTCCCCGGCAGCGTTGACAGTGGCGCTGGCGGACAACAAGACAGCCAGCATTAGAGATAGAATTGTTTTATTTTTACTCCTAGAGTTTAGAGTAAGCAACATTGTTCCACCGTATATTTTCGGGTGAAATAAAGTTGCTATTTTGTTCATACTGCCCGTTAGAGCTTGTTCTATACGCTGATTGCTGCATCCTGCTC
>JANEMG010000363.1 GCA_024511045.1 Gammaproteobacteria bacterium
GAGGATGTTGGCGAAGCGGCACGGACGCAGGACGGCCGGGGCAATAATGGTTGTCGCGTTGGCGAGTCGATTTTGGAGACTTGGATGTCCCAAAATCTATCACGAGGTAGCGACACGCTTGCATTTCTGGCAGGAATTCGTTCCACAGCGCTATGCCGTACAAAACCAGATAACCCTGGAGGAGGCCAAGAAACAGCTCGAGCCGCGTTTCCAGGCGATGCAGGGCAAACTGGAATGGTATTGCCTGGACTACTGGAGCGACGCCCTGAAACTGGACATTGCCGGACTGAAGGCGGAGATCTCCGGCCTGATTGCGATTTTGCCCCATGTCACCGATTTTCTGGAAAAAGTCAGTGCTTCCTCCAGGGAATTGCTGCTGGTCACCAATGCGCATCCCGACAGCCTGGAACTGAAAATGGAGAAGACCTGCCTGCACCAGTTTTTCGATGCCGTCATCAGCTCCCATCAGTTTGGCTTTCCAAAGGAGCATCCGGATTTCTGGCGGCATCTGCAGCACCATCATCCCTTTCGCAAAAATTATACGCTGCTGGTCGACGACAGCGTCGCGGTACTGCACGCGGCGAGAAGATACGGTCTGCAGTATCTGCTGTCCATCAGCAGGCCGGACTCCAGGCAGGCCAACAGGGTCATCGATGAATTTCCGTCTATCCAGGATTTTCGGGAGATTTTAGCCGGGATCTAGCGCTGCCGGATTGCCCGCTGCCATGATAGTTGCGTCTTGCCTGCGGAGGACGTGGGCGACGCCGCTGCTTGGGGCGGATGATGTCCGGCAGCAGTTCGGGAGTAATTTGCTGGGTGGGGATTTTCTGACCGATATAGGCTTCGATGTCCGGCATCGAATAGGCGTATTCTTCGCAGATGAAGCTGATCGCCTCCCCCTCGGCTCCAAACCGCGCCGTTCTGCCGATGCGATGGACATAATCCTCGACATCCTGAGGCAGATCGAAATTGATGACGTGGGTGACATCGGGGATATGCAGCCCCCTTGCCGCGACATCGGTGGCAATCAACAGTGACACCCGGTTTTCCTGGAAGTCAGCCAGCAATTGCTGACGCTTTTCCTGGGGAACATCACCGCTGAGCACGGCCGATTCGATGCCATTGGCGGTCAAATAGTCGTGCAGTCTCTCCCCGCAGCGTTTGGTGTTGACGAAGACGATGCTGCGCGCCGGCCTGGCATGCTGCAGCACGCCGATCAGCAGGGGGATTTTCTGATCGTTTGCCGGGCAATAGGCGATCTGCCTGACCGCCTTGGCCGTGACTTCTTCCGGTTCGATGCGGATCAGCACGGGATTGTTCATGTGCTCATAGGCAAGCTCGGTGACCTTGTAGGAAAGCGTTGCGGAAAACAGCATGTTGAGACGCCGGTCCGGTTCCGGCATGCGCCGCAGCAGAAAACGGATATCCTTGATGAAACCCAGGTCGAACATGCGGTCCGCCTCGTCCAGAACCACGACCTGGATATGTTCCAGGGTAAAGGCCTTCTGTTTGTAGAAGTCGATGATCCGGCCGGGGGTGCCGATGATGATATCAATATTGGATTTGATCTTCTGAAGCTGCAACTGGTAATCGGTTCCGCCGTAGATCAGGGCAATTCTGAAGTCGAGATGCCTGCCCAGCAACTGCGCATCCTTGTGGATCTGGATCGCCAGCTCGCGAGTCGGTGCGATAATCAGCGCCCGTGGATTCTTGATGGCTTCACTTTCATCATTGAGCAGATGCTGAAAAGTGGCCAGCAGAAAGGCCGCCGTTTTGCCGGTGCCGGTCTGTGCCTGTCCGGCAATATCCTTGCCGCGCAAGGCGATTGGCAGGGCCTTGTCCTGAATCGGTGAGCATTGCTTGAAGCCAGCGTCTTCCAGGCCCTGAAGTATGTCATCGGACAATTCCAGGTTGCTGAAGCGGGTGTCGGTCAAGAGTGGTTTGTTCATGGTAATAGGATAACGCATTTTTTCTCGTCAGGCGTAAATTACTCGGAATTTTATTGACAAGATCAGGTGATCCCTCCTATAGTCTGCGCTTTTGAAATAATATGGAGATGAGCATGAGTGACGCAGTCCTTCATGTAACTGACAGCGACTTCAATGACACAGTTATCAAGGCCGACAAGCCCGTACTTGTCGACTACTGGGCTGAATGGTGCGGCCCCTGCAAGATGATCGCACCAGTGCTGGACGAGGTTGCCGGTGAATTTTCCGGCAAGTTGACCGTCGCCAAGCTGAATATCGATGAAAATCCCGAGACGCCACAGCATTACGGCGTGCGTGGTATTCCCACGTTGATGCTGTTCAAGGATGGTGAAGTCGAGGCGACCAAAGTGGGTGCGTTGACCAAGTCCCAGCTGGTCGATTTCATCAACAGTAATCTGTAAAGCTTTCTGGCTGTGCAGGCTTTGCGCCTGACCCTTAAAAATGGCGTCCGCAAAACACGCCGACGATTGATCGAAACAGCGATCCGTCTTCATTATTACAATAACCCCCAGAACAGCTGCAAGTCTTGCGGCAATAACACCTGCTGCAAAAATGCTCACCGGCCTTGCAGCGCGAATGGCGCCGGTCCCTGCCGGTTTTGAGCCGGGCCGGCGGCACGCATTCCACTGCTGTTCCGCTTCATATTTTTATTCAGTTCTATAGAGCCATATGCAAAACTAAAAATTGATTTTGGCTGGTTAAATGCTGCGCACCCTGTGGATGCGAATGATTCTCAATAATTACGTATTTCTATGGTGGATCCATTCTTCCGTCCAATATTTGTACAATTTCTGCAATTTTATTC
>JANEMG010000364.1 GCA_024511045.1 Gammaproteobacteria bacterium
GCGTCGGCCAGCCGGTTGTACGCGGGCAGAGTGGTTCACGTGTGCAGGTCCTGCAAAACGGGCTGGGCAGCCTCGATGCCTCTTCAGTCAGTCCAGACCATGCCAACAGTCTCGAACCGTTGTGGGCGGAAAGTATTGAAGTGATCCGGGGACCGGCTGCGGCGTTGTTGTATGGCAGCGGCGCCATAGGAGGTGTGGTGAATGTCATTGACAACCAGATTCCAGATGCCGTACCGGACAGTCTGATTCAGGGCGCCCTGGAGCAGCGCTATAGTTCCGTCAATGACGGAATCGCCAGCGCTTTCAAACTGGAAGGCGGCCGGGATATTTTCGCCTGGCATGTCGATGGTTTTTATCGGGACAGTGACAATGTGCGAATTTCGGGCCTTGCCATCGATGAAACATCGCAACCGGCAAGCCAGGGTTCGGAAGTTTTCAACAGTTTCGGCCAGGTTTTGAATACCAACAGCCGGGCGAAAGGCGGCACGGTCGGATTGTCACTGGCTGGAGAGCCGGGTTTTGCGGGTCTGTCGATTAACTATCTGGCCAACAACTATGGCATCCCGCCCGACCGGGGTGCAACGCCATCGGATTGGACGCGTATCGATCTGCGGCAAACCCGCTATGATTTCAAGGGCGCGCTCAATGAGCCCTTCACCTTTGCGGACAGTTTGCACCTGCACGTTGTGTATAACGATTATCAGCATGTAGAACTGGAGAATGGTGAGGCGGGCACCGCCTATAAAAACAAGGGTGTGGAAACGCGCTTGGAACTGGTGCAAAAGCCCTGGGCGATTTTCCATCATGGGATATTGGGCATGCAAACCAAAAACAGCAAATTTACCGCGATTGGTGAAGAAGCGGTAGTCCCGGAATCGGACATCAACGCGTTTGGTTTTTATACCCTGCAGGATATCTATTCAGGACCGCTGACCTTTGAAATGGGTATGCGCGTGGAGCAGCAGTTTATCGATCCCACAGGCTTTCAGCGAAGCTCGCACACCCCCGTCAGCGCGTCCGCGTCGGTACTGTGGAATATCACCGGACAGGAATCGATCAGTCTGTCATTTACCCGTTCGCAACGTGCTCCGAATGTTCAGGAATTATTTGCCCATGGCCCTCATCTGGCAACCAATTCCTTCGACATGGGCAATCCACGGCTGGAGGAAGAAACATCCCGTTATCTGGAACTGGGTATGCACATGGACCGCAGCTGGATGCGGATGGACCTCAACATTTATCAGAACTGGGTAAAGGATTATATTGCCCAGTTCAATACCGGGATGTTTTTTGATCAGGAAACGGAAAGCATTGCCGGTGTCTGTACTAGCGGCAATTGTCTCCCGGTTTTCAGAACCCTGCAGCGGGGCGCAGTATTTACCGGTTATGAAGTGCAGGTGGCTATCCCTCTGATGGATACCGCCTATTGTACGCTGCGGACACAATTGTTCAGCGATTATGTCCGCGGACGTTTCATTGATGGCGGTGATATACCGCGCATGCCGCCATTGCGTTATGGCCTGCAATTGACATGGGAAGATGAATTCTGGGGAGTCGATATGCGTCTGACACGCGCTGCAGATCAGAATCACCCCGGAGCGAATGAGACACCGACCGATGGCTACTGGCTGCTCACTGCCAGCGCTGATTACCGTTATCAGGTCAACGAAAGAAGCAGCCTGCTGTTGTTTGTCAAAGGCAGCAATCTGCTCAATCAGGAGATCAGAAATTCCACTTCCTACCTGCGTAATCTTTCCCCGGAAGCAGGTAGAGGTGTCGAAATAGGGTTGCGCATGGTCTTTTGAAATGCTTGCCACACCCTGATTGTCCAGCCTGTGTGGAAGGTAGTCCAGCTGGCAGAGAAACGGGCATCCGCTGCCTTGGATGGCAAGAAAAACGTTTTCCTGTCGCCAGGTTTACGGCAATTCCTGCCGGGATGATGATTAATGAAAAAGAGTTATGTTTTTTGACGATGTGGAATTAAATGTCCGATGCCATGCCTTTCCTTTCGGCGATGCTTTGCACAGATTTCTGCCTTTCACTTAAATCACAGTATCCCCTCAATAGACGGAGATCGAAAACATGCACAAAGATACTGATCAGGCGCTGCTGAAAGCACAGGCAGACTGTCTTCGAACAGGTTTGCGTTTGACCGACAAGCGCTGCAAGGTTCTGAAAATACTGCTCCAGGCTGATGCGCCTCTATCCGCCTATGATATCGCCGAGCAGTATAAACAGCAGATAGGTGAACCACTTTCCGCCATGTCCGCTTACCGGATGCTGGGTTTTTTGATGCGGGCAGGATTGGCGCACAAACTGCACACCACCAATCAGTACCTGGTCTGTGCGCACATTTCCTGTGAGCATGAGCATGAAATCCCCCAGTTTCTTATTTGCGATCAATGCCATTCGGTTGCGGAAGTGGGTCTGCGCAAACAGCTGCTGAGGGAAATGAAATCCAGCATCGAAAATACCGGCTTCATGCTGGCCAGCCAGCAATTGGAACTGCATGGATTGTGCAGAAATTGCCGGGAAAAAAACGGGTGAAGTGAAAAACCGTCAGCATGGCATGTACCGTGATGGGTGGCGTACTGCCATTGATTCAGTTTCCAAGGGAAGCTGAAGTCCGGAAAATACTGACTGTTGTTGCGTCAGTTTTTCACTGCCGGCTCGATTTCGACAGCGTTGGGACTGTATTGAATATACGTTGGCAGGGAGCACGGGCTGCAACAGCCACAGAAAAAAGTATTGGCAAAAACAGGGAAGACTAGGATATTATCCAGTCATT
>JANEMG010000045.1 GCA_024511045.1 Gammaproteobacteria bacterium
TATCATATTTCATGGTCTGTCTCCCTTCTGTTCTGATGTTTGATTAGAACTAACATCATGGCCCATTTGAGGCCGTTTAGGAAGTGGGGCGGACCATTCCATTAGATACAAATTAAATGCTATGCTTCCACCTTCAATAAACCCTGGCTACCATGCAATAAGTCAATGGCTCGTCTTCCAAGAATATCACCTGTTGGAGTACCCGTTCACGTGATACAGCGAGGCAAAAACAGGCAGGCCTGTTTTGTGCAGAGGAAGATTACAGTGCTTACCTGGGCTGGCTGAAGACGTATTCAACGAAATTTGCAGTGGATATTCATGCCTGGGTGTTGATGACAAATCATATCCATCTGCTCTGCACGCCTCAACAGGAGGGAGCGGTTAGCCTGATGATGCAATCGCTTGGTCGTCGGTATGTGCAGTATTTCAATAATCAGTATCGACGCAGCGGTACACTTTGGGAAGGGCGATATAAATCATGCCTGGTACAGGCAGAGAGATATTTGCTAGAGGTTTATCGGTATATCGAATTGAATCCAGTAAGAGCGAAGATGGTGGAAGACCCGGGCGAGTATGTTTGGTCCAGTTATCCGATCAATGCTTTGGGCAAGGAATCCGCTTTATGTACGCCGCATCCTGAATATTTGAGGTTGGGAGCAACAGAGGATGCGCGTATGAAAAATTATCGCGCCTTATTTTCTCATCATGTGGAAGGCGATTTACTGGAAGAGATCCGCTCGAGTGTCAACAAGGGGATGGCTATTGGTCAGGATCATTTCAAGGAAGAGATTGAACAATTGACAGGCAGAAGGGTAAAGCCCAAAAAAGCGGGGCGGACCATATATGACCCCGGTTATTCCCGCGGAGCGTGGGAATGATGGTGTATTGAAGATTGCGGGAGCGGCTTCAGCTGCGATTTCCGCAGGAACAGTGAGATATCAGGCTGATGCGGTTGGCAACCGGATTGGCGTAATGATTGTTGTTTGTTGACTGGCGTTGTTGCTTGAAGTCGCGGCAGAAGTCGCTGCTACGTTGGGGTTTGGGTTTTTTCGTAGATGACCACGCCGACGCGGTCGATGTGCTCGATCAGGTCGGGGTTGCTGAGCTGCTCGTATTGCGACAGGTCGACGGTATAGGGGAGGAACAGGTCATCGATCTGGTCTTCGATTTGCCGGAGTTCGGCGAATGTCAGAGCGCGGCCCTTGATGGTCAGGTCTATATCGGAGCCACGGCGGTAGTTTCCTTTCGCCCGTGAGCCGTATACCAGTACAGATTCTATGGCATCGTGCTGTTGGAAGACGCTGCAGAGTTTGTCCAATGCGGATTGCGGCAGACCGATTCTGTCCGCGAGATCAGCTGTCATGGCAGATATTTTTCCATCTCCGATCGCAGGGCTTTGAAGAGCGGGTAATATTCGCCAATGATCGCTGCGGCGAGTAGTTCAGCGGTGCGTTCGTCATAGGTATGGGAGGAGATGTTCCGGCTCTGGATCATTGCCATCCATCGTTCACCGTCGCTTATCAATTCCACCTTGAAAGCTTCTCGCGTGGCGTCTTTCGATCCTTTGGTATGCTGGTTGCCTTGGTCTTCCAGGTAGTCCTTCAGCATTTTCCAGGCCAGTTCGTGGGTGAATTCGAAGGCCTGTATGACGCCCTGCTTTTCCAGCGGGGTCAAGGGGCGTTGCTCGCTGAGTTGTACGGCATCTCGCAGTTGGGCCAGGGCTTTTTTATAGCTGGAAAAACGCTGCTGCCAGCGAACATCGGTGTCGTTCATTGGTTATGTTTGTCGTGAATGAATTTGGCTGCCATTATAAGGCATTGGGGGTTTTTTGTTGAAGTCGCGGCTGAAGCCGCTCCTACGGAGGAGCATTTGTCATGGTTCCCACGCTCTGCGTGGGAACCATGGTTTATTGAAGATTGCAGGAGCGGCATCAGTCGCTCCTGGGGTTCCCCTCCTGTCAGGATATCTGGCGCCTCCAGCAATAATACCTGGAGCTGATCAATTGGCATGATTGCGGGTTGCTTCTCTGTTGGGAAGAAGCTCAGGCAGGTGGCGACAATCAGCCCTTGATGCAGACTACCGGTTCCAGCCGGGCGACTTTTCTGGCCAGGCCGGCTTTGTCCGCGACGTCCACGACAGTGCTTACGTCCTTGTAGGCCAGAGGGGCTTCTTCGGCGACGCCGCGCAGGGAAGGGCTGCGGATGATGATGCCACGGGCCGCCAGGTCATCGAGCAGTTCCCTGCCGCGCCACTGTTTCAACGCCTTGCGCCTGCTGATGGCGCGACCGGCGCCATGGCAGGCCGAGCTGAAGGCCCGCTGTTCGCTGACTTCGGTGCCGCACAGAACATAGGAGCAGGTGCCCATGGAACCGCCGATCAGCACAGGCTGGCCGACACTCCGGTAGGCTTCCGGCAGTTCCGGGTGGCCGGGAGCAAAAGCCCGGGTGGCGCCCTTGCGATGCACGAAGAGGCTTTTTTTGACGCCGTCGATGCTATGCCGCTCCTGTTTGCAGGTATTGTGGGAGACATCGTACAGCAGTGTGAGTCTGGCGCCGGGAAATATCCTGGAGAAGGCCTGCCGGGTCAAATGGGTGATGATCTGGCGGTTGGCCAGCGCGCAGTTGATCCCGGCGCGCATCGCGCCCAGGTAGGTCTTGCCCAGGGAGGAATGCAGCGGGGCGCAGGCCAGTTCACGGTCCGGCAGTGTGATTGCATGGCGGGATGCCGACAGGGCCATCTGCTTCAAAAACTCGGTGCCGATCTGATGACCCAGTCCCCGGGAGCCGCAGTGGATGCTGACCACCACGGCATCTTTTTGCAAGCCGAATACTGCAGCCGTGTTCTGGTCATAGATTTCCGCGACGCGCTGCACTTCCAGGTAATGGTTTCCGGAACCCAGGGTTCCCATCTCTTCCCGTTGCCGTTTTTTTGCCCTGTCGGATACGCAGGCCGGGTCCGCGCCGGCCATGCAGCCTCCTTCTTCGGTATATTGCAGGTCCCGATATTCGCCGAAGCCCTTCTCCACGGCCCATTTTGCGCCGCCTTTCAGCATCGCCAGCATTTCCTTGTTCTGCAAACGGATGCGGCCGGTGCTGCCGACGCCGGCAGGCACCGTTTTGAACAATTCATCCGCCAGCCAGTGCTTGTGCCTCTCGATATCGCTTATGTGCAGACCGGTGTGCAGGGTGCGTACCCCGCAGGAAATATCGAAGCCCACGCCGCCCGCGGATACCACGCCGCCCAGGTCGGGGTCGAAGGCGGCGACGCCGCCGATGGGAAAGCCGTAGCCCCAGTGGGCGTCGGGCATGGCATAGGCGGCTTCGACGATGCCCGGCAAGGTCGCGACATTGGTGATCTGCTGGTAAACCTTCTGGTCCATGGCGAGCAGCAGCGCTTCGTCGGCATAGATGATCGCCGGGACACGCATGGGCCCGGTGACCGGGATTTCCCAGGTGGTTTCGTCACGTTGTATGAATTGCCTGGGATCCATGTCTATCTAGACATCGACCACGCATTGCACGATCCAATGCTGATCGGAATTCTGGTAGGCGCGCAGTTCTGTAAAAGTGGCGCTCTTGATTTCCACGCCGGGCTGGTGTTTTTTGCGGTCGATGGGCTCGCCGAAGGCCTTAGCGCGCAAGGCATCATTCTGAATGGCAACCTGATAGCGGCTGAACAGCATCCCCCGGACGGCCATTTGATAGATCAGGTCGTTGATCCAGTCCAGCAGCAGTTCCAGGTCGGGGGCCTGGCAGCTGATATCGACGCCTTGCACAGCCGCGACCTGTCCGGGGTCGGTAATGACCGCGGTCAGGGCCACGGCAATCTGTTCGAATGCCTCCCCGGGGGAGGCGGCTATGCCGCGTATGCCGATGTCGGCTCCGTGTTCGAAATGTTCCCAGCGTGGAATCATGGTCTTTCGGTTATGGAGTCACGAATCAATTGACGATCACCATCGTCAGATGCCCTCAGATATTGCATGGGTTGCCTGCCCACCGTCAGGACAGTCCGGGCTGCAGTATGCCGCTGACTTTTTCCAGGGCGGGATCCAGGGCATTGGGTGTCAGCTGCAGTTCGATGGACACGGCAGTGAGTACCAGCCGTCTGCTGCCAACAGCAAAGATGCGGCACAGAATGTCTCTGTCGCTGCTGTCCCGCACCAGAAAGGCGATAGGGCTGGCGGTGTCGTCACGCTGGATGCGGTCTCCGAAAATCACCACGAAGGAGGCGATCGCGGCCAGCCATTCCTGCTCTTTTGCATTGCTGCTGGAGACCAGCGGCAGGCCGTCTTCATCACTGAGCAGCAGTGCCTGGAAATGTCCCTTTTCAGCAATCTCGTCCATCAATGTGGTCAAATCGCTGCGGCTGGTAGCGGTGCTTTGCAGGTTGCTCAACTCCAGCGAGACCTTGTCCTGGGGCTGCATGGCGGCTTGCATCCGCTGCATTTCGGTGCGCAGCTTTTCCACGTGATCGTCCCATTCTGCCAGAGGCTCGATGAAGCGCTGCAGCGCATCGCTTTTTTGCAGCAGCGCATCGATCTTGCTGTCTTTCTGTTCAGCCAGCTGGATGCGCAGCTTTTCCCGTGCCTGGTGCCCCTGTCTGACACCAAATAAATAACCGGCCAGCAGCAAAACCGCGGCAGTGGCAATTCCCATGAATGTGGCCATCAGTCGATGTCTCCATTGATCAAGTTGTTGATGCACTCCTCAGGGTTTTCCACCCTGATGGAGGCGACGCGGTTTTTTCTGGATTTTGCCGGCAGGCCGGGCACCGGTTGTTCTTCGCCGAGCGCCCTGACCAGCAGCTGCTTTTTAGCTAGGCCGCCCTCCAGCAATATTTTTTCGGCGGCCTTGGCCCGGCGGTAGCTGAGCAGCAGGTTGTATTCCTCCGGACCGTAAGAGTCGGTATGTCCTTCGATGATCACTTTTTTATCGGGGTGCTGCCTGAGCCAGCTTCTCAGGCGTCTGATCTTCGGTGATATATTTTGCGACTGGGGAATCTCGCTGCCGATGGGGAAGGCGATGAAAAAAAGCGCCGGACAGTTTTTGGGCTGTGCAATTTGCCGTACTGCGGCAGGCGGTGGCATGGTGGCAGCAGTATTACTGGCGGGAGATTGCATTTGTGGGGACCTGGCAATGTCCTTGCTTGATCTTGGTGCTGTAGCGACGGGTTCTGCAGGTTTGTTCGGAACTTTGTTGGCTGGTTCTGTGGATTTTGCTGCAATCTTGCCGTCCGCAACAGAGGGTTTTGCCAATACCCTGGCCGCTTGCGGCAATGCAGACGCATTCTGGTGTTGGGGTACAGATGCTGGCGGCGATGGGATGGCCGCCAAGTGTGAAGGAACTGGGTTGACAGCCGCTTGCGGTACTGACCGGAGCGGACCAGGCAAGGTATCCTGTACGGGGTGGGGCTTGGTCTGGGTGGCGGTGTTTGTCGCGATGGCCGGCAGTCGCTGGGCCGGTTTTTCATTGTTTGCGGACTTCTTCGGTATTGCTGGTTGAGCATTGACTACAGGTGATGGGCCGGCCTTGGCTACGTTTGCCTGCGTTTTAGTGCGGCGCTGCAGTTCTGTCCCGGCCGGTCCGTAAAGTCTGCCCTGCTGTTCTGAAGAGTCGGCCATTGGCAGCGGTCCAGTCCACAGCGCCTGGGCAATGAATACGCTGTTGACGAGCCCCAGCAGAGCCATCACTGCAGGTATCCACAACGGCACGGACTCCCCTCTGACATGGCAGGACTGGAATTGCTTGCTGATGTTTTCCTGGGTTTCAGACATACGGGTGTGGCACCTGTTTGGTATTGCTGCGGGTGTTGTCAGCCATGCGCGATTGGCGCCGCTTGCCTGTCAATACGGTTGTTCCAGGAAGGAAAACGGCTGCAGCGGTTGAATCGCAAAGATAATGCATGGGACGGTATTTTCAGGCTGAAGGAACTTTGTAGAGCTCGGTGATGTAATCGACCCCACAGTGAAAGTCGGCGCACCAGTCGCGATAAAGCGTGTCACCATCTTCCTGCCCTGGAAATAGGCACCATGCTGTGGAGCGATGATTTCGATGTCGAGGCCGCGCACCATGTCCGCCCAGGCGCGCATGGCCCTGTTGGATGCCATGTAGCGTCTGTGAAAGCCTTCCATGTAGGCCAGGTGTGCGTCAAAATCGCTCACCTGCAGATAATCCATGCCCAGCGACGCGCCCAGATCGCCGCTGTAGAGAACCTTCGCCACGGGGTCGTAGATCTGGAAGTTGCCGGTACTGTGCAGAAAATGGGCTGGCAGGATCACCAGGTCGACGCCATTCAGGTTCAACAGCATGCCTTGGTCGGGAATCGGTTTGAGGCGTTCGCTGAGCAGGTGGTCCAGGCCAAAGTGCGGGACGAAGCGCATCCACAGTTTGGAAATATAGGCATCGGCATCGGTGGTCATCAGCCAGCCGTTCATCGCCGCGACGATGTCCGGATCCTGGTGGGAGAAAAAGATATAGCGCAGCCGGCTGTTGCCCAGCAGCGCATAGGTTTCGGACAGGGCGTTGCTGTAGACCTTGTGCCCGCCCGGATCGAGAATCATCCCCTGATCGCCATGGACGATCACATGTTGATTCGCCTGAACGGCGGTACCGCCTGGATCGAAATCCTCCAGCAGTATATTCCGGTGCTCTCCATCGTCGTAAAGTACGGTGTTGACCATTGGCTATCTGCTGGGTTCAGGAAGCAATGACTGCTGCCGGCGGCGGGGGAATTACAGGATTTCGCTGATTTTTTCGATGGCTTCGTGCATGTCGAAAAAAATCAGCCCCAGTTTGGCATTCTCATTGGCGACGACCAGCAGCAGCGTACCGCGTCCGGCATTCAGCATCACCGTATAGCCATGCTCTCCACGGACAATGATCTCTTGCACTTTGCCGCGGCGCAGTTCCGCCGAGGAGCGCGTGCCAAGGCTCAGCAGGGTGGCGCTCTGCCGCCGACACGTATTTCATCGAGATCCTGGGGCAGCGCGCTGGCCACCATCAGTCCGTCATCGGATATCAATGCCACTGCTTCGACATCGGGGGAACCGTTCTGCAGCGCCTTGAGTACTTTGGTCAAACGTTCGCCGCGGTTGCTGGTCTCCTCTTGTAAATTCATTTTCATAGTCTCTACCTTGTCATTTTGTTGGTTCGAAGACTGGCGATCCGGCTCCACCCTGGCATCGGCATTCTGAGCGCCGGGTTTTTTCCTGGACTTGGCTGTGCCGCTGCATGCAGCCCTGGTGTCTGTCTTGCCGTTCTGCTCGCCAGTTGCTGAGTGCTGTTCTGGATTTGCGGGCGCATGGGCTGTTTTCTTGTTGTCCCGCTGCTTGTTTTCGCTGCTTCGGTTGTCCCGGGCAGTTTCCAGATTGACAATTTTTTTCTGGGAAAACAGATCCACAGCCTCATCGACGTTGCTGCCGGTGACCGTTTTCTGGGCATCCGGCTGGATGGTTGCCATGACGGCATCGAAGAGAATGGCAACCTGGCTGGGGATGCCCCGCGTATACAGGGCAATTTTTTCGATCGCCTCATCGGAAAAATAATCCTCCTGGGCTATGCCGAAGGCATCCAGGCGCTGCGCGACAAATGCGCCCAGTTCCTCCGTGCCGAGGGGCTTGAGACGGAAAAAGACCGGTTTTGTGGAGATCAATTCCGCCAGTTCAGGGGAGGTCAGCAGTACTTCGAGCTGGGGCAGGCCGATCAGAATGATCTGCAGCGGACGCTCGACATCCGGTCCCTCCAGTAATTTCAGGATATTGAACAGCGTATCGATGTCGACATTGTGCGCGTCATCGATAAACAGCCGGACCGGGCCCTTGTCCTGGCTTTGTTCCTGCAGAAGGCGACGAAAAATGTGCAGTTTCTTTTCTGTTTCCGGCTCTTTCTGCAGTTCCGTCGCATCGATGCCGATTTGTTCGCAGGCGTCGTTGAGCATTTCATCGCAGGTGTAGCGTGGATTCTGCAGGAACACCGCCGGCATTTCATCATCCAGATCCTGCAGGATCTGGCGCACGATCAGGGTTTTTCCGGTTCCGGATTCCCCGGTCAGAACAATGATATCGTCTTTGCCGCGCAGCTTTGCATTGATGCCTTCGATCACCTTGAGATATGATGAACTGAGAAAGACATCGTGGATGTTTTTATCCACCAGGGGAAGTTTTATTTCTATCATGCCAATAGTCTGGAATACCGGGTTGAAAGGGAAGCGTCCGGGAGTTTTTGTGGCGATGTCATTGAAAAATCAATCAATAGTGTCGCCGAAAAACCGTAAATTCGATAGGCTCTAGTAGAGCACATGCCTACTTGTTATACAACCATAAGTTTTAACAGAATAGCGCTGGCTGTTCAAGGTCAATGCCGCAGCGGCTGCCTTTCTTTCGATGTTCATTCTGCACAGCTCCAATAAAACCGAGAATCTTCTGGCGCATTTGCTCCAGGTGCAGCGCAGCAGTCCTTTGTCCTCACCCTTCAGCAGGGAGACTTTTCTGATTCAGAGCCAGGGCATGGAGCGCTGGCTGTCGCAACGGCTGGCCAGTCACTTCAAGGTCTGGGCCAACTACGATTTTTTCTTTCCCAACAAGTTCTTCAGCCATGTGGCGCGGCAAATCGACAGTGACCTGAACGATCAGGCATTTGCCAGGGAAAGCCTGCTGTGGCGGTTCGAAGCCTTGCTGCGGGATCTGCAGGAGCCCTGTTTTCTGCCTTTGCGCGGCTACCTGGTTGGAGAAAACAGTGCATTGAAGCGCTATCAACTGGCGCAGCAGCTGGCGGCGGTCTTCGATCAGTATCAGATCATGCGCCCGGACATGCTGGAAGCGTGGACAAGCGGCCAGCCCCGCTACAGGAATGCTACAGAGGCCTGGCAAATGGTTCTGTGGCGGCGCTTGACGGAACAGGCTGGCAGCCGCCATCGCGGCACCCTGTGGCTGGATGCCATTGCCAGACTGATGGAGGCGCCGGAAAGCAGCCTGGCCGGCTGTCTTCCGGAGCGGATATCGGTTTTTGGTCTGAATGCCATGCCGCCGCTGCTGCTGGGTTTTTTGCAGGCACTGGCGAGACACTGCCAGGTGCATTTGTATTTGCTGAATCCTGCGCAGAGTTATTGGACCGACCTGTACAGCAGGGGCCGGCAAGTGCTGCACAGCAATGATATTCCAGCCGATGCCCAGTCCATGGGGCATCCGCTGCTGGCAACGCTGGGACAGCAGGGGCGGGAATTTCAGGAACTGCTGCTGGAACAGGCGCAGTTCGAGCTGGAAGCGGAAAGTTTCGAGGAGAGTGAAGCGCAGCTGCCGCTGAGCAATCTGCAGCAGCTGCAAAAAGATATACTGAACAACCGGCCTGTCGTGCAGCGCCTGACCCGCGATGGTTCCATCGCCATCCACGCCTGCCATTCCCGGCGTCGTGAAGTGCAGGTGTTGAAAGATCTGCTGCTGCAGACGCTGCAAGACAACCCGCAGCTGCAGTTGCGCGATATCGTCGTGATGGCTCCGGATATCGAGTGTTACAGCGCCTATATCGATGCGGTATTCGACGATATACAACATGCCGTTGCCGATCGTTCCCTGCGCCTGAGCAACCCTGTGCTGGATGCGTTCATCGGATTTTTGCGCCTCACCCAGGGGCGCTTCGGCTGGCAGGAGGTTCTGGACCTGTTGGCTCAGCCGGCGGTGCATGGCAGTTTTGGCCTGTCGGAAACCGACCTGGAACTGGTGCGGCACTGGGTGGAGGAAATCCAGGTGCGGTGGGGGCGCTCCGCGCAGCACAAAGCCCGGCTGGGTCTGCCCGAAACCCGGGAAAATACCTGGCAGGCAGGCCTGGAGCGCCTGCTGATGGGCTATGCGGTTGCCGAGGATCACGATTTCGTCGATGGCGTTTTGCCTTACATTCATATAGAGGGGGCTTCTTCCGAAGTGCTGGGTGGGCTGTATGACTTTTTGCAATTGTTGTTCCAGGCCAGTTCAGAACTGGCGCAGGAAAAAACACTGCAGGCCTGGGGTGGGCAGCTTTACCGGTATGCGGACCGGTTGTTCATGGCGGCGTCGGTGGAGAGCGCCGAGCGGCGGCAGCTGCATGAACTTTTGAGCGAACTCGGCGATAACCTTGCCGTGCTGCATCACGAAGAGGTGCAGCTGCAGGTGATCATCAGCTGGCTCGAGGGGCAGGTCGCGGAGCGTAAATCCGTGCATGGTTTTTTGCGTGGACAACTGACTTTCTGCTCCATGCTGCCGATGCGTTCCATTCCCTTCCAGGTCATCGCATTGCTGGGTATGAACGAGGGCGACTTTCCCAAACCGGACCGCCATCCGAGCTTCGATTTACTGCAGCAGCATTTCCAGAAAGGGGACCGCTCCCGGCGTGCCGATGACCGCTATCAATTCCTGGAAATTCTGCTGTCTGCGCGCAGACAGCTGTTGATCACCTATGTCGGCCAGTCCCTGCAGCAGCATAATCAGCCGCTGCCGCCCTCCGTCGTGGTCAGTGAACTGCTGGAGGTATTGCAGGACAGATATCGATTGACCGATCTGGTCACGCTGCATCCCATGCAGCCCTTCAGTCCCCGCTATTTTCAAGGCCATGAGCGCCTGCCCGGCCATAGTCAAAGCGATTTCCAGACAGCCATGGCCCTGCTGCAGCCGCCAGCGCCGCCAACGGCCTGGTGGCAGGATGAAATTGCCGTACCCGATGTGGAAGTTGTCGAGCTGCAGGATTTGTTCGCTTTCTATCGGCATCCCCAGCGATACTTTTTGCGGCGGCAACTCGCCCTGCAGCTTGGCGGCAGGGAAGTGCAGGCGGAGGAAAGCGAGCCTTTTTCCGTCGCTGGCCTGGATGCCTATCAGATCGACCAGCAATGGCTGGAGGATGAACTGCGCGGCATGCCGGTATCGCTGGAAAAACTTCAGGCCCAGGGGCGCTGGCTTTCCGGGGCCTGCGGCAGCATTCTTTATCAACGGCATAAACGATTGATCGGTGATTTCGCGCTGCGGGTCCTGGCCAGGGAGATGGGCGATCGCCGTCCCGATCTGCCCGTCGACCTGCAGGTCGGGCCATTTCGGCTGGTGGGGAATTTAGCCAATATCCATCGGCAGGGCGGCCTGTTCTACCGCTATGCCGATCTGAAGGGACGGGATTTTCTGCAGGCCTGGCTGCAGCACCTGATCGTCAACCGGGTCCGGTCGCAGCCGACTTGTCTGATCTGCAAAGACGCGGATTTCCGGTTCGAGCCGGAATACTGCCAGCCGGAAACGCTGTTGGACCTGCTGGAATTCTATGATCAGGGAC